>DASYUQ010000169.1 GCA_036001065.1 Candidatus Methylomirabilota bacterium | reverse complement strand
GCCTCGTCGAGACGCCGGCCCGCGTCTTCGATGCCGTCGAAGAGGCGATCGGGCCTGTTACGGCGCTTGTACTCTCTCATTGCCACTCGATGGACAGCGGCATCCTCGAGACGACGACCGAGAGCTTCGACTTGCACGTTGCCGTGAATGCGCGCGCGAGCTGGCTGCTGGTGCGCGAGTTCGGCCGACGCTTCCGGGCTGCCCGCGGGCGCGGCCGGATCGTTGCGCTGACCAGCGATCACGTCGCCGGCAATCTACCTTATGGCGCGAGCAAGGGAGCACTGGACCGTATTGTCCTCGCGGCGGCTGTCGACGCGTGACATGGCCCGAATTGGATTATTGATGCTCCGAGACGGAGACTGGGCTGGACGGCAGGTCGTGTCGCGGGACTGGACGCGGCGGATTAGGAGCGTCGTGACGCCGTTTCACGAGTTGAACCCACCACAGTGGCGAGCCCTTGGAACGGGCAACCGCTGGGCTTACGGCTACCTCTGGTGGGTCTGGGATGCGCCCAAGTCCTCAGGCTCGTTCGTCGGGGCCTACGCCGGCATGGGGTTTGGCGGACAGTTCATCACAGTCCTACCCGAACTCGACCTGGTCATTGCTCACAAGACCGACACCACGCAGCCATCGCAACACTCCCCGCGACAAAGGTCCGTCTCCGGCGCCGAATACGACGCGATTCTCAGGCTCTTGCTAGCGGCTCGCTGCCCGGCCGGTCAGTGCCCGTGATCCGGCTATCGCTGACACGTACCAAACGTGCTATACGCTGTCCTTGCATCCCGCCTTCATGGCAGTATGCATCCTGGTAGTTGGTGCCGCTGCTTCAACGTAGGCAACCATGCGAGCCTGGTCGCAATGCCGCCCAACCCGCCGGTGAAGCGGACGTGCTTCGGGCGGTTTCGCCGCCTTTCGCACGGCGCTTACCGCCAACGTGAGAGCTCAAGGAGGCAAGCCATGGCCCAGCAGAACGCGGTCCCGGTCGAAACATTGAAGGCAATCGCTCATGCGTTCAATGCCCACGATCTCGACGCCATCATGGAGTTCTTTGCCGACGATTGCTCGTTAGACATGCCCCGCGGGCCGGAGCCCTGGGGACAGCGCATGGTAGGCAAAGTGGCCGTGCGCGAGGGGCTAGCGACGCGCTTCAAAGGCCTCCCAGACGTCCACTACAGTGATGATCGACACTGGGTCAGTGGCGATATGGGCGTTTCCGAGTGGCTTCTGACCGGCACGACGCCAGAGGGACGGCGAGTTCGAGTGCGCGGATGCGACCACTGGGAGTTTCGAGATGGGAAGGTCATTAGGAAGGACTCGTATTGGAAGATCGTTGAGAAGCCGGCATAACGGGGCACCACGAAGGAGGGGGGCGTTCCTGGACGAGCTGAAGCGGGAGTTGAAGGGGTAAGGCATCGGGAGGGAAGACTCATGAAACTCGCGGATATCCCGTTCGGCACGACCGATTGGTCCTCGATTGAACGAACGGAGCACAAGGGTGAAACGGGTATCGCCTATTGGCGCACGTGCACCTTTGGCAGCATCCGGGTTCGCATGGTCGAGTACACGCCAGGTTATTTCGCGGACCATTGGTGCGCGAAAGGCCACATCCTCCTGTGTCTCGAAGGTGCGTTGCATACCGAGCTCAAAGATGGCCGGCGGTTTGTTCTGAAACCGGGCATGAGTTATCAAGTCGCTGATAACGCTGAACCCCACCGTTCATCGACAGTGGTTGGCGCGAAGCTCTTCGTGGTTGACTAAATCGATGCCGTACTCGTGATGAAGAGCAACGTGACCGAGATCGCCCCGGAGACGTACCGGATTTCGACCTTCCATCCGGAATACGGCATCCAGTTCAACCAGTTTCTCATCAAGGACGACGAGCCTTTCCTGATGCACACGAGTTTGAGGAAGATGTTTCCGGTCACTCTCGACGGCGTCTCATCGATCATCGACCCGTCGAAGGTTCGCTGGAGTGGCTCAGGGTCGCGCCACGGGCGCAGGCGGTGTGCAGCTTCGTCGGGGCCGTCGTCATGGTCAACGACTTTGCCGATCGCCCCGCCCGCTCGCTCACCGATGGCGAAGCGCTTTCGATCGGCCGTCGCCGCCTGCGATTCCTGGCCACCCCTCACGTGCCACACTGCTGGGACGCTGGGCTGTTTTTCGAGGAGGCGGATCGGACGCTCCTGTGCTCGGATCTCTTCTTCCACCCTGGAAATCCCGAGCCGGTGACCGAAGCGGACGTGGTCGGACGCGCAAGCTCGGCGATTCTGAAGAACCTGGCGGGTCCGATGGCCAAAGATATGCCCTACACGCCGTACACGGAGGCCACCCTGCGGAGGCTCGCTGGCTTGGAGCCTCGAACCCTCGCCCTGATGCATGGCTCCACGTTCAAGGGCGATGGGGGCAAAGCGATCCTCGCCCTCGCTGAAGTGATCAAGAGGGCACTCGGCCCGGCCGAAGCCGCCTGACAATGGGTGTCGGAGTAAGATGCTGGAGAAGCAAAGGCGCAATGGGGAGGTGACCGGGTGCCCGAGCTCGAGGGCAGAGTCGCGATCGTCACAGGCGGCAACGGCGGTATCGGTCTCGGCATGGCGCGGGGGCTCGCGCGCGCCGGCGCCCGCGTGGTGATCGCGGCGCGCGACGAGGCGAAGTCCAAGGATGCGGTGAAGGACCTGGCGGCGCTCGGCCCCGGCGCTCTCGCCGTCACGACGGACGTGACCGACGAGGCGGCCGTCCGCCGGATGGTCAAGGCGACGCTCGACGCGTTCGGACGGCTCGACGTCCTCATCAACAACGCGGGCACCAACATCAGGAAGCCCCCGCACGAGGTGTCGCTCGCCGAGTGGCGCCAGGTCCTCGACACGAACCTCACGAGCGCCTACCTCTGCTCGCACGCGGCCTACCCCGCGCTGAAGACCGGCGGCGGCAAGATCATCAACATCGGCTCGATGATGTCGATCTTCGGCGCCGGCTTCGCCCCCGCCTACGCCGCCTCCAAGGGCGGGATCGTGCAATTCACGAGGGCGTGCGCCTCGGCGTGGGCCCGGGACGACATTCAAGTGAACGCGGTGCTGCCTGGCTGGATCGACACCGCGCTCACGCGCCGGGCGCGGCAAGAGATCCCGGGCCTGCACGAGCGGGTCCTGCAGCGTACGCCGGCCGGCCGCTGGGGCACGATCGACGACATGAGTGGCATCGCGGTCTTTCTCGCGAGCGCGGCCTCCGACTTCGTCACGGGAGCCGCGATCCCGGTGGACGGTGGCTTCTCGATCCAGGGTTGAGCGGCCCGCTCCGGGAAATTCCCTTGCCCGTTCTGCGCGACGCCTGCTAGGCTTGCGCCCATGAAAATCCAGAGACTCCTCAGCCCGCTGCTCGCCCTCCTGCTCCTCGGGGCGTGCGCCACGGCGCCCGCCCGACCCATGCGGAGCGAGTTCGAAGACATCCCCGTCCCGAAGGGCCTCACGTATCTGCCGGGCAAGTCGATGATCATCGAGTCGCCGACGGTCAAGGCGGCGCGTCTCGTCTACCGCGGCCGGCTCGAGCCGATGAGCCTGGGCGTCGCGCTGCGCGCGACGCTCGAGGCCAACGGCTGGCGCCACGTCAGCAGCACGAGCGTGGAGCGCGGCACGACGCAGGTCTACGAGAAGGCGGGGAGCTCCCTCGAGGTCCTCGTCTGGGAAGGCTGGATGGGAATCTTCACCTACGTCGAGCTGACGGCAAGCCGCGCGCTCGCGTCGGCCAGCACTCCGCGCTAGCTAGTTAGTCCGCGCGATCGTCGGGCGCGGTTCGAGCGCCGGCTTCCGCCGGCGCAACCGATTTCTGGGGGTGGCTCGGAGGGGGCCGTCGAGGCCCCCTTCGACGATTTAGGGGCGGCGCCAGGCGCCGCCGTCCCGCGCGATGAACGCCTCGGCCTCCGCCGGTCCCCAGGAGCCCGCTTCGTATGGATAGAGGGGCGGTCCCGGCGCCGCTCCCCATGCGTCCAAGACCGGTCCGAGGAGTTGCCACGCCTTTTCGACCCAGTCGCCCCGCGCATAGAGCGTCGCGTCGCCGTGGATGGCGTCCAGCAGGAGGCGCTCGTAGGCCTCGGGCGGCTCGCCGCCGAAGACCTCACCGTAGCGGAAGTCGAGTCGGACGGGGCCGAGTCTCAGATCGGGGCCCGGCGTCTTCGCGGCGACCGTGAGCGCGATGCCTTCGTCGGGCTGGATCCGGATCACGAGCGTGTTCGCCTCCACGCCCGTCGGGCCCCGCTGGAAGATCATGTGCGGCGTGCGGTGGAAGCGGATCGCGATCTCGCTCACGCGCTTCGCGAGGCGCTTGCCCGTGCGCAGGTAGAAGGGCACACCCGCCCACCGCCAGTTGTCCACGAGCAGCCGGAGCGCGGCGTAGGTCTCCGTCTTCGAGTCGGGCGCGACGCCCTTCTCTTGGAGGTAGCCGGGGACGGACTTGCCCCCTGCGAAGCCGGGGCCGTACTGGCCGCGCAGGGCGGCCTCCCGGATCCGCGCGGGATCGAACGGTCGGATCGCGTGCATGACCTTGTTCTTCTCGTCGCGCACGGGACCCGCATCGAAGGTCGCGGGCGGCTCCATGGCGATCAGGCAGAGGAGCTGGAGCAGGTGGTTCTGCATCATGTCCCGCAGCGCCCCGGCCTCCTCGTAGTAGGCGCCCCGCGTCTCGACGCCGATGGACTCGGCCACGGTGATCTGGACGTGGGCCACGTGGTTGCGGTTCCAGAGGGGCTCGAAGATGCCGTTGGCGAACCGGAATACGAGGAGGTTCTGGACCGTCTCCTTGCCGAGATAGTGATCGATGCGGTAGATCTGCTCCTCGCGGAAGACCCGCGCGAGCTGACGGTTGAGCGCGCAGGCCGTGTCGTAATCCTGGCCGAAGGGCTTCTCCACGACGATGCGCGTCCAGCCGTCCTGGCTCCGGGCCAGGCGGGCGGCGCCGAGGTGCTCGACGATGTCGTCGTAGAGGCTCGGCGGCGTGGCGCAGTAGAAGAGTCGGTTCTCCGGACCGCGCCGGCCGCGCTCGATCTCCTCGAGGAAGCGCTTGAGGCGGGGATAGAGCTCCGGATCCTTGGGGTCGCCGGGCAGATAAAAGAGCGTCCGGGCGAAGCGCTCCCAGACGATGTCGGACGGCGGCTGGACGCGTCCGAACTCGACGATGGCCTCCTGCATCCGCCGGCGGAACTCGTCGGTGCTCATCTCGGTGCGGGCCACCCCGACGATGGCGGAGGGCTCCGGGAGCGTCCGCGCGGCGTAGAGCGCGAAGAGGGCGGGCATCAGCTTGCGGCGCGTCAGGTCGCCCGACGCGCCGAAGATGATCAGCGTGAAGGGCTCATCGACGGACGGCATGGCCACCGAAGGCGTTCCGGAGCGGGGCGAGCTTGGGATCGGCCGCCAGCGCGCTGAGCGCCAGGTCGAGCCCATAGTCGGAGGGGGGGAGGACGCGCCGCCCGTCATCCTCAGAGTACGTGTTACCGCCTTCCCGGACAGTGTCGCGGCGCTGGAGCAGCTCGGCCAGCTTCAGCGCGTCCGCGAGCTCTCTGAGCGAGGAGACGATTTCCATCAGCGCAAGTTCCTGTCCAGCGCGGCGGTGAGCCGATCGATGGCATCCACGACCGGGCCCTGGATGGGCAGCCAGAGCGCTCGGCGGTGCGCCGCTCGCAGCGTCGCCAGATCGCCTAGCGCCTGGGCCATCTTCAGCGTCCCGAAGCCGTAACGCTCGCCGGGAATGGGCAGGTCCTCGCGGTCCTCGGCGGATAACAGGAGGAGGATCGGCGTCGGCGGGCCGCCCTTGTGGAGCTGCCCCGTCGAGTGGAGGTAGCGGGGACCATACCCCACCGTGGTTGCCAGACGGGTGCGGTCACGCAGCAGTGTGCGGAGCCGCTGGAGCGCGGCGGTCGTCGCGGCCTCCGGCGTGAGGTAGGCGAGGAGCGCGACGTAGTCGCCGGCGCGCGCCTGACCGAGGACGCGCACGACGTCGTCGGCGGCGTCGGCCGGCCATTCGGGCAGGCGCCCGCGCTCCTTGAAGGTCGCCAGCGCCGTCTGGGTCGCCTCCTTGGCCTGGGCGACGTTCGGCTCGTCGAACGGGTTGACCTCCAGCAGCGCCCCGGCGGCCGCCGTCGCCAGCTCCCACCGGAAGAACTCGCCGCCGAGGTCGAAGCGGTCGGCCAGGGGAATGCGCGCCACCGGATGGCCCGCCGCGCGCAGCGGAGTGAGCGCGCGCTCGATCGCGGCATCCGCGCCCAGGGTGAGGGCGACGAAGACCCGGTCGGCGCCATAGACGGCCGGCGGCCCCGGCGCCTCGTCGTGGACGACGACCAGCCCCCGGCCCTGCTTGCCGGTCGACTCGGTCAGGAGCTGCTCGAGCCACCCGCCGAACGAGCGGATCGACTCGGAGAGCACCAGCGTGACCTTGTCCCGTCCCGCGGAGGCCGAGCCGCCCAGCACTGCCGCCAGCCGGAGACCCGGATTGTCGGCGGCGGGCACGGTCGCCCCGCAGGCGGCCGCCATGGCGCGGGCCCGGTCGAGCAGCCGCGTGAGGTCGATGCCGACGAGCGCCCCGGGGACGAGGCCGAAATAGGAGAGTGCCGAGAAGCGGCCCCCGATGTCGGGCGCATTGAGGAAGATCCGGCGGAACCGGCCCTCGGTGGCGAGCCGCGCCAGTGGCGTGCCGGCGTCCGTGATGGCGACGAAGTGGGCACCCGGTCGATCGACGCACTTCTCCAGCTCGGCGCGGAAGAACCGGTAGAGGGCCAGCATCTCGGCGGTCGTTCCCGACTTGGAGGAGACCAGGAACAACGTGCGCGCGGGCTTGAGCCGGCCGAGCGCGTTGCGGATCGCGCCGGGGTCGGTGGTGTCGAGAACCGTGAGCGCGGGCGCGCCCGGAGGCGGCGGAAAGGTCGAGGCCAGCACCTCGGCGGCCAGGCTCGATCCGCCCATGCCCAGCAGCACGACGTCCGCGAATCCTTCCTGGCGCACCGAGGCGGCGAACGCGTCGAGATCGCCGACCTCCGTCGGCATCGTCGCCGGCGTCTCCAGCCAGCCCAGCCGATTGGCGATCGACGGTCGCACCGCCTCGGCGTCGCTCCAGAGGCTCGCATCCCTCTTCCAGATCCGGGCGCCGACCGACGCGCGCTCGAGCCGCTCGAGCGCGACGGTGACGGCGGGCGCGGTCGGCCACTCGGGCGTCGCCTCAGCGACCGCGTCGTCCCCCAGGGCCGCCTCCAGCGCCAGCACCTTGGCCAGCCGGCGGGCGTGCCGGGGGGCGCCGGAGAAGCGCGCGCCCACGAACGCGCGCGTGAGCTGGATGGCGAGCTCGAGGCTCACCACCCGCGCGCCCAGGCAGAGGACATTGGCGTCGTCGTCCTGGCGCGCCTGGCGCGCCGTGAAGAGGTCATGGCCGAGCGCGGCGCGCACCCCGCGGATCTTGTTGGCGGCGATCGACACGCCCGCGCCGCTGCCGCAGATCAGGACGCCGAGCTCGGCGCGCCCGTTGCGGACCGCCAGCCCCACCGCCCGGGCGTAGTCGGGGTAGTCGACGGGATCGGTGGACGAAGGAGCGAGGTCCAGCACCTCATGGCCGTCGCTCGTCAGCGCCCGGATGAGATCCTTCTTGTAGGCCACGCCGTGATGGTCGCCGGCGATCGCGATGCGCATCGCTCACGCCTTGAGCAGCGCGGCGGCCGCGCGATCGAGCAGCCACAGGAGCCGCCCGTTCTCCGGCCGCACCATGCCCGCCGGCAGCATGGCGCCGTCGGCGAGCACCGCCTTCACCGCCTTGGCCTTCTCCGCGCCCGCCACGATGAAGACCGCGCAGGCCGCCGCGTTCAGCACGGGGAAGGTCAGGGTGAGTCGCTGTGGAATGGCCGCGGCGGCGGCGTGGACGGCGGCGACCGGGCGGAAGACCTCCTTGAGCGCCGGAGAGCCCGGGAAGAGGGAGGCCGTGTGCCCGTCGAGACCCATCCCGAGCAGGATCAGATCGAAGCGCGGCGTGCCCCCCCGGCGCGTGCCGAAGACCTCAGCGAGCGTGCGCCCGTACTCGGCCGCCGCCGCTTCCGGGTCGTCGCGTTCGCCGCGCATGCGAAAGACCTGGGAAGGCGGGATGGCGACCTTGCCTAGCAGCATCTCGTGGGCCATGCGGTAGTTCGATTCCGGATGCTCGGGAGGCACGCAGCGCTCGTCGCCGAAGAAGACGAAGGTTCGCGGCCACGGCATCGCCTCGCTGCGCGGAGGAAGCGCCAGCCGCGCGTACGTCTCGCGCGGCGTCGCGCCCCCCGCCAGCGCGACCAGGAAGCGCCCGCGCGCGGCGACGGCCGCGGCGGCTTCCCTGACGATCGCCTGCGCCGCGGCGTCGGCGAGCGCGCCGGGATCGGCAAACACCGCGACGTCCGTCTTGGTCTCCATGGCTATGCCCAGATCATACCCCGGACCGTTTCGCCGCCCGCGTCATGGCCGCCGTCGGCTCACAGGAGCTTCCGGTCCAGCCCTCGCTGGCGGTCGAGGGCCTCGCGATAGCGCGCGTGTCGCGCGGCATCGGGATGAAAGATCCTGGGCAGCGGCGCCGGCGCGGACGGGAGATCCGGCAGCCGCCCCAGCGCCTCCAGCGCCAGCAGCGCGGCGCCGCGGCTCGTGGCCTCCTCCTCGCCGGACAGGGTGATGGGGTGACCCAGCGCGTCCGCGATCATCTGCGCCCAGGCCGGCGATCGTGCGATCGCGCCGCCGGAGGCGACGACCTGATGGTCGGGCGCCGCGCACGGCTGGAGCAAGTCGTAGACCAACGAGATCCTGAGCGCGACGGCTTCGAGCGCAGCTCTGAGGATCTGGAGCGCGGTCGTGTCCAGGCCGAGCCCGGTGAGCGCCGCCCGCCGCTCCCCGCGCCAGCCGGGGGCGCGCTCGCCCGCGACAAACGGGAGCATCGTGAGGCGGTGCGTGTCCGGCGTCGCCGCGGCCAGCGCGGCCTCGAGCTCCTCGCCGGCGGGCAAGCGCAGCACGTCGCGGCACCATTCGTACACGTTGCCGCCCTCGGAGAGGGCCCCGCCGATGAGCGATAGCTCCCGGTCGACACGGTAACGCCAGAGCCCCCAGGGCGGGCGGCCCGGCGCGGTCGTGGCCAATCGAAGGGCCGCCGACGTCCCCACGTTCAGCGCGACGCGGCCGGGAGCGATGCAGTCCGAGCCGATGTTGCTGGCCGCCCCGTCGCCCACGGCGGCGAACCAGGGCCGGCCCCGTAGAGCGGGCCAGCGTTTCGCCCACTGGGGCCGAAACCCCCGCCGCGCATCGCGGCGGTCACAGAGCGGGAACAGGTGCCTCTCATCAAGTTCCGCGGCGGCCAGCGCCTCGGCGTCCCAGCGCAGCGCCTGCTGGTCGAACAGCCCCGTGGCGGAGGCCATCGAGACGCTGGTGGCTGCTTCGCCGAAGAGGGTCAGCTCCAGATACTCGCCGATGGAGCCCCACCGGGCGACGCGCGCCATCTGCTCGGGTCGCTCGCGGACGAGCCAGCGCAGCCTCGCCGGCCAGTACGAGGAGTGCAGGTGGCACCCGGTGCGCGCATGGACCGCCCTCTCGTCCAGGGCGTCTCTCAGCAGCGCCGCGTCCGGCGCGCTGCGCGTGTCGGCCCACATGTAGATGGGCGTCACGGCCTGGCCGGCGCCGTCGAAGCCGAGCAGTCCGTGCCAGAAGGTGGCCACGCCGACCCCCTCCACGTCCGGCGGCCGGCCTCCCGCCTGCACGGCGTCGAGACAGGTCACCACCGCGTCGAAGAGCTGCTGGGGCTCGTATTCCACGCCGCCGTCGGGCGTCACCCTCGGGCGATAGCGCACCCGGTGGAAACGGCCCTGCAGGGGCCGGCCCGCATCGTCGTACGCCCCAGCGCGGGCGGACGAGGTGCCGATGTCGAGCGCGATGATCATGGATAGGGCGCCTCGGGTAAGATACCGCTCATGGGGGAGGCCTGGGAAGTTCTCACGCTGCGCGGGCTGGCGGCGACCGACGAGCGCGCCGAGGAGTTCACGGGCACGCTGGTCATCCACCGCGTCGGCAGCACCGAGCCGGTGGAGTCGATCACCGTGCGCATCAAGCGGTCCATCCTCAGCGAGGTGCACGACACGCTCGGCCGACTGCTGGCGCGGTCGAAGGGTTTCCCGCGGGGCGGCGGCCGCTGAAGTAGAATGGGCCCCGAAGGAGGGTCCGATGGCACGCATCCGCGTCCTGAGCCCCATCGGCGTCGAGTCCAGCGAGACGGTCACCGTTCCTGCGCTCCCGCCGGACCTCGCGAACCGCACCGTGGGCTTCCTCGACAACACCAAGCCCAACTTCGACCGCCTCGCCGGCGAGATGGGCCAGCTGCTGCGCGAACGCTACGGCGTCAAGGCGATCGTCCACCGCCGGAAAGCCAACGCGTCCACGGCCGCATCGTCCGAGCTGATCGCCGAGCTGGCGAAGGCGTGTGACGTCGTCTTCGCCGGCTCCGCCGACTGAGGGTCGTGCACGTCGTGGAGTCTCCACGACGCCCTTGAGCTGGCCAAGGTCGGCACGCCGCCCGGACTGATCGCCACCACCGCCTTTCAGGGGCTGGCCGCACGCCAGCTCGCCGCCCGCGGCGTCTCCGGGCTGCCGCTGCTGGTGATCGAGCATCCGCTCGGCGGCGAGCGCGCCGAGGCCGTGGTGCGCCGGGCTCAGCAGGCCATCGAACAACTCGCCAGTCTCCTCGGGCGTCGCTGATGGCGACGCGGGCTCGGGACCTCGAGGTCGAGGACGCACCGGAGGCCCTTCTCGAGGCCTTCGTCGAACGCGAGTGGTGCGACGGGCTGCCGATCGTGCCGCCCACCGAGGACCGCGTGCAGGCGATGCTGGGCGGCGGCGACGGGCAGGGCTCGCTGGGCGCGATGCCCCCCCTCTGGCGCGAGGCCACGCTCGAGACGCTGGCGGTCAACGCGGTGATGGCGGGGTGCCGGCCGGAATACTTTCCCGTGATCGTCGCCGCAGTAGAGGCGATGCTGGACCCCGCCTTCAATCTCTACGGGGTCCAGGCCACGACGCATCCGGTGGCGCCCCTGGCCATCGCCAACGGTCCCTACGCGCTCGAGATCGGCCTCCACGGCGGTAGCGGCTGCTTCGGCCCCGGCTTCCGGGCCAACGCCACGATCGGCCGGGCCCTCCGCCTGATCCTCATGAACGTCGGGGGCGGCTGGCCGGGCCGGCACGACATGGCGACGCAGGGCAGCCCCGCCAAGTTCAGCTACTGCATCGCCGAGAACGAGGCGGCCTCGCCGTGGGGCCCGCTGCACGCGGCCGATGGCGTGACCGTGTACGGCGGCGAGGCGCCGCACAACGTCAACGACCACTGCTCGACCACCGCTTCCGGCGTCCTCACCACCGTCGCCCACACCGCGGTCACGCTCGGCTCCAACGTCGGCTGGTATTTTTCCCAGAGCCAGCTCCTGGTCGCCCTGGGGCCCGAGCACGCTCAGACGATTTCCGCCGACGGCCTGACACGCGCGGATGTGCAGCGCTTCGTCTACGAGCACGCGCGGCTGCCGCTCCGCACGCTCAAGCTGGGCGGCGCCTGGGGCATGCAGGACTGGCCCGCCTGGATGATGGCGTTGCGCGACGACGATGCGCGGCCGCCGCGCGTACCGTCGCCCGAGGACGTCTTCGTGATCGTGGCCGGTGGGCCCGGCAAGCACTCGAGCGTCGTGCCCAACTGCTGCTTCAGCCGCGCCGTCTGGCGTCCGATCCGTGTCCCGGGCCGCAAAGCGTGAGGGCGACCGAGCCCGAACGGGCGCAAGGTGGCGCGAGGTGCCGGGATCTACCGGGTTCTATCGCCGAGCAGGAGCACGATCGCGGTGAGGAGCAGAGCGACGCCGGTGATTCCGGCGCCGCCGAGCCGCTCACCGAAGAGGAACATGCCCAGCAGGGTCGCGGTGAGCGGCTCGAGTGGGTGACGACCCCGGCCACCGATGCCGGCACCCGGCGGAGGCCAACCGGTTATCGCCAGACAGCGGGGGAGATCGGCCCGGGCGATGGCCAGCGCGCCCGTGATGAGCCGCGCGCCCAGGAGGAGCAGCACGGCGGCCACGGCGAGGCGCGCGGCGCCGATGAGCGGCGGGTGGGCGTCGGCTCGGGCGACGAGGACGGCGGTGACGGAGCCGGTGGTGCCCCAGGAGACGGCCGCCAGAGCGATCAGCAGAAGGCCCTGCAGCACGGCGGGGCATTATAGCGGAGGGCGGGGGAGATGCCGCAGCCGAGCACGATCGACCCGAAGACGCTCGAGGAGCGGCAGCGTGGCACGCTATCGGCGCTCCTGGGCGTGCGCTTCGTCGAGGCCAGCCCGGAGCGCGTCGTGGCGGAGTTGAGCATCCGCGACGACTTGAGAACGTTCGGCGGGGCGCTGCACGGGGGCGCGATCATGGCGTTCGCCGACACGGTGGGCGCCACCGCGACGTTCATCAATCTCCCGCCCGGGGCCTCGACCACCACGATCGAGTCGAAGACCAACTTCTTCGCCGCCGGCCGCGAGGGCCGGGTGCGGGCGGAGGCGACGCCGCTGCACCGCGGGCGGCGCACGATGGTCTGGCAGACGCGCATCACCGACGAGTCCGGGCGTCTGCTGGCCATGACCGTCCAGACCCAGATGGTGCTCACCCCGTGATCTGGCACGACCTGGCCCACGACTATCACGCCGCCATGACGACGCAGCCCATGATCGGGCCGCCTTGTATCGAGAACGTCTGGACGATCGGGGAGCGCCCCTTCAACATCCAGCGGCTCGTGCTCGGCACGCACCTCGGCACCCACGTGGACGCCCCCCTCCACTTCATCAAGGGCGGGCGGACCATCGACACCTACGACCTCGGTGAGCTGGGCGGTCCCGGCGTGGTGCTGCCCGTCGACGCGGAGGCGAGCCAGCCGATCGCCGTCCGCCATCTCGAGGCCACGGGCCTGACCGTCGAGCGCGGCGACATCGTGCTGCTGGCGACGGGCTGGGACCGCAAGTTTTCGACGCCGGACTACCACACGCACCCCTATCTCAGCGATGAGGCCGCGGCCTGGCTGGTCGAGCGCGGCGCCCGGATGGTAGGCGTGGACTTCTTCTCCGCGGATTTGCCGGTGCCCCTGCGGCCGCCAGGCTTCGACTGGCCGGTGCACCACCGGCTGCTGGGGGCGGGCGTCCTCATCGCGGAGAACCTGGCGAACCTCACCGGCATCAGGGGGCGACGCCTGACCATCGGCGCCTTCCCGCTCAAAGTCCGCGGCGGCGATGGCGCTCCCGCGCGCATCTTCGCGCTGGAAGAAAGATGATGGCACCACCCTTGATCTGCGAGGGAGCTCACCCATGAAAGTCGGGTTCATCGGAACGGGGACCATGGGACAACCGATGGTGAACAACTTGCTGAAGAAGGGCTTCGCCGTCGTGGCCTACGACGTGGCCCCGGCGGCCCTCGAGGCCGCGCTGAGGCTGGGCGCCGCCCGGGCGGGCTCGGCGGCCGAGGCCGCCAAGGAGGGCGACCTGGTCATCACCATGCTGCCCTCATCGGCCCACGTCGAGAGCGCGTACCTCGGCCCCGGGGGCGTCGTGGAGGGCGCGGCGCGGGGCCGGCTCTGCGTCGACATGTCCACGATCGACCCGGGCACCTCGCGGCGCGTGGCCGGCCGGCTGCGCGAGCGGGGCGTGCGCTTTCTCGATGGGCCGGTGTCCGGCGCGGTGCCGCGCGCCGTCGAGGGCACGCTCACGATCATGGTGGGCGGCGACGCCCGGGATCTGGAGGAGGCGCGGCCCGCCCTGGCGGCCATGGGGACCAACGTCATCCACGTGGGGGACGTGGGCGCGGGGGAGGTCGCCAAGCTCTGCAACAACCTGATCGCCGGCGTGGCGATGGTGGCGGTGAGCGAGGCTTTCCGGATCGCCGAAGGCTTCGGCGTCGATCCGAAGATCCTCACCCAGGTGATCTCGAAGTCCTCCGGCAGCACCTGGGTGATGGAGCACGGCCATCCGGTGCCGGGCATCGTGGAGAAGGCGGCCTCCAGCCGCGACTACGCGCCGGGGTTCATGACGGATCTGATGGCCAAGGATCTAGGGCTCGCCGTCAACGCCGCTCGTGAGCTCCGCATTCCGGTGGCGGTGGCGCCGGCGGCCCAGCAGCTGCTCCGCCTGGCCTCGTCGCACGGCTTCGGGCGCCAGGACTTCTCGTCGGTCTACGCGTTCCTCAAGCCGTCGAGTCGGGAGGTGCCGGTCTAGCCTCGGAGGGGGGCTTCGCCCCCCTTCCGAAGCCTCCCCCCAGGAATTCGATCGCGCGGGCGGAGCCCGCGCTCGAACGGCGCGTCAGTACGCGCGTGCTATACTACGCCGGCGCTTCGGGCGAGAGGAGATCGGCGGTGAGTCTCTACATCATGCTCAGCACGCTCTCGGAATCGGGCCGGCGGGTCCTTCGCGAGCGTCCCGGCTGGATTCGAAAGGTCAACGGCGACGTCAAGCGCATGGGCGCCCGCGTGCTCGCGCAGTACGCGGTGTTGGGTCCCTACGACTTCGTCACCGTCATCGAGGCGCCGGACAACGCCACCATCTCGCGCGTGTCGGTCGAGCTCGGTGCGCGGGGCGGCGTGGCCGGCATGACCATGGCCGCCATCCCCCTCGAGGAGTTCATCAGCCGGCTCGAGCACAACGGGAAGGGCAGGGTGCGGAAGAAGCGATGAGAGTCCTCAAGATCACGCCCGAGAAGTGCACCGGCTGCCTGCGGTGCGAGATCGCCTGCTCGTACACACAGACGGGGACGTTCCAGCCGGCCAAGTCGGTCATCCGCGTCTCCCCCTTCGAGGGCTTCACCTCCTACGCGCCCTACACGTGCCCGCAGTGCGCGGAGGGGTGGTGCATGACCGCGTGCCCGGTGGGGGCCATCACGATCAACGCGGCGGGCGCCAAGGACGTGCTCGACGACACCTGCGTGGGCTGCAAGCTCTGCACCATCGCCTGCCCCTACGGGACGATGTTCTACGATCCCGACACGCGGAAGGCGTTCAAGTGCAACCTGTGCGGCGGCGATCCCGCCTGCGCTCATGCCTGTCCCACCGCCGCCATCACCTACGACGACGTCCCCACCGTCGACTGGCTCGGCGATTTCGCCGCCGAGCGGACGGTGCGCCTGCTGGCGGGGGTCCGGTGATGCCGGCGCGCCATCTGATCATCGGCGGCGGCACGGCGGGCATGAACGCCATGCGCACGATCCGCGAAGAGGAGAAGGAGCGGTCGGAGCTCACCCTCGTCAGCGCCGAGAAGCCGTACTCCCGGATGGTGCTGCCGTACTATCTCGACCGCTCGATCGCCGAGTCGCACGTCTTCACGGCCACGGCGGGCGTGCTGGCCGAGTGGGGGGTGAAGGCCCATCTCGGCCGGCGGGCGGCCAGCCTCGATACCAAGGCCAACGTCTGCGCGCTCGACGACGGGACCACGATCGCGTACGACGACTGCCTGATCGCCACGGGCTCCTCTCCGGTGAAGGCGCCGGTGCCGGGCGCCGACGGCCGGGGGGTCCACTCGTTCTGGACGCTCGACGAGTGCCGCCGGCTCATCGCCGACACCAGGCCGGGAAGCCATGTCGTCATGGTGGGCGCCGGCTTCATCGCCTTCACCATCCTCAACTCGATCCTGGCCTTGGGCGCCACGCTCACCATCGTCGAGATCGCGCCGCGGATCCTGCCGCGCATGATCGACGCCACCGGCGCCGACGTGGTCGAGGCGTGGCTGCGGAACCAGGGAGTCACCATTCGCACCGACGCCCGGCTCGCCCAGATCGAGGACGTCCCCGGCGCCCGCGGCTCCAAGACAATTCGGAAGCGGCTCCGGTTCGCCAAAGGCGCGGACATCGTCGCCGACGTGGTCATCATGGCCACCGGGATCAAGGCGAATCTCGAATGGCTGAAGGGCGCTAGCCTCCGGATCGACCAGGGCATCGTCGTCGACGACCATCTCCGCTCGAGCGTACCCAACGTCTATGCCGCCGGCGACGTCGCCGAGGGGCGCGAGCTGATCTCCGGAGCCAGCGTGGTGCACGCCATCGAGCCGACGGCGCAGGAGCACGGGCGGGTGGTCGGCGCCAATATGGCGGGGCGCGACGTCCCCTACCGCGGGAGCCTCTCCATGAACATCGTCGAGGTCGGCCACCTCGACATCGCGTCGTTCGGCGCCTGGGACGACCCCAAGGCCGAGGCGGTGACGGGGCTCAAGCCGGATCGGTCCGCCTATCGCAAGCTCCTGTGGACGGGCGACCGGCTGACCGGCGCCATCATCGTGGGCCCGTCGAGCGCCATCTGGACGACGAACGACATCGGCATGCTCAAGGGCCTCGTGCATTCCCAGGTCTCGCTCGCGCGCTTCAAGGACTACCTCCGGAAGAACCCGTTCGACATCAAGCCGGCCTACATCGCCTCGAAGGCGACGAGCAAGCTGCTCCCTCAGACCGTGCTGGGGCGTCCGTCCAAGGCGCCCGGCACGACTCCGGTGGCCGTATGAGACATCCTGTGTCCATCTCGAAGTGGTATCGCGTCCCCAGCGTGCTCCTTCGAGCGCCGGCTTTGCCGGCGCAACCATTGGGGTGGCTTGGAGGGGGCCGTGCGGCCTCCTCCAGCTATGGATTCGGAAGGGGGGCAGAGCCCCCCTCCGAGCACGTATGAGCCCTACCACCCTCGCCACGCCCGCGACGAAGACGAAGCGGGCCCCCGCGCGCCCCGGCGCCTACGCCGGCCGCCTCCTCCGCGTCGATCTCACCCGCAAGACGTGCTGGGCCGAGCCCTGGAGCCCGGACGAGATGCGTGAGCTGCTGGGCGGCGTCGGGCTCGGAGCGCTGATCCTGTACCGCGAGACCGCCACGCGCGGCGGCAAGGGCAACGTCGCCTGGGACCATCCCGACAACCGGCTCGTGCTCGCGACCGGTCCGCTGGCGGGCCTGCCGGTGTGGGGGACGGGCGCGCTCACGGTCGTCACCATCGGCGCCCAGACCAACGGCCCCACGTCCACCCAGGCCAACGGGTTCTTTGGGACCAATCTCAAGTACTCCGGGTACGACGCGATCATCGTGCAGGGGCAGTCGAAGGACTGGGTCTACCTCTACATCGACGACGACGTCGTCGAGCTGCGCGAGGCGACGTTCCTGCTGGGCAAGGACACCTGGGAGACGCAGGAGGCGCTCGGCGCCGCCCACGGGCTCTCCGGCCATCAGCTCTCCGTCTATGCCATCGGCCCGGCCGGCGAGAACCTGGTGCGCTTCGCGGCCATCCACGGCGACTATGGCCACGTCGCCTCGAAGAACGGGTGCGGCGCGGTCATGGGTAAGAAGAAGCTCAAGGCGGTGGCCATCGTGAAGGGGACGCGGGCCCTCACGGCCGCCGACTACCGCGGCGTGATCCAGGCCGCCGACGACATCGCCCACGACCTCCGCACCGATCCCTCGGCGAAGTCGCTGTACGAGTACGGCACCCTGCCGGGCGTCGTCAACCTCTCCAAGCTCGGCGTGCTGCCCATCAAGAACTACACGACCAACGTGCCCTACGACGACACGTCGAGCTGGGAGGCCCCCAAGCTGCGGGAGGGCTTCGACCACCGCGGCCACCAGTGCAACGCCTGTGGCATGCACCACTGCCACATGCAGGTGATCCGCGGCGGCGAGCACAAGGGGAAGGTCGTCGACGAGCCGGAGTACGAGGGGTGGTCGGGCTGCGGCTGGCAGATCGGCGCGCGCGACAAGGAAGGGATCTCCTGGCTCAACACCGAGTGCGATCGTGCCTGCGTGGACGTCAACGAGTTCGGCTGGGTCTGCGGCTGGGTGATGGAGTGCCAGGAGAAGGGCTACCTCACCAAGGAGCAGCTCGGCTTCGAGCTCGGCTGGGGCGACATCAAGGGCGCCCGCCGGCTGCTGGGGATGATCTCGCACCGCGAGGGGTTCGGCGACCTGCTGGCCGAGGGCGTGAAGATTGCCGCCGAGCGCCTGGGCGGCCGGGCCAAGGAGTGCGCGATCTACACGCTGCTGGGCGCTTCACCGCGGGGCCACGATCACCGCGGGCGCTGGGACGAGATGCTCGACACCTGCATGGCCGGCACCGGGACCCTGGAAAGCGGCGTCCCCGTCCACGTGGCCGAGCTGGGGCTGCCCACGCGCATCACCCCCTTCGACGGCGAGGCGGTGGCCCGGCAGGTCGCCGGTATCCTCGGGCGTCGCCACTTCGAGGACTCGCTGGGCATCTGCATCTTCACCGCGCGCACGCGCATGGAGAACCTCTGTCGGGCGCTTTCGGCGGCCACGGGCTGGTACTACACCCTGGACGAGGCGATGAGGTTCGGGCGGCGCACCGCCGCGATCCTCCGATCGGTGCGGCTCCGCTGTGGCATCGGCCCGAAGCTCGAGCGGCCGTCGGCCCGCTACGGCTCCACGCCGCACGACGGCCCCGCCAAGGGGCAGGCCGTCAGCGAGCAATGGGAGAAGATGGTCGACACCTGGTACACGCAGGTGGGCTACGACCGCAAGACCGGCAAGCCGCTCCCCCAGACGCTCAAGGAGCTGGGGCTCGACTGGCTCGCGCGAGACCTCTGGGGGCCGAAGAGGTAGCGCCGCCGCGGTGGCCGGTCGGCGCGCGCCGGCTTCAGCCGCGCCGGCCGCGCGTCGCCACGCGGACGATATAGTCGGCGAAGCGGGGGAAGGGGTCGAAGCCGAGCACCGCCGGCGCGTTCGCCACGAAGTTCGACGTGGCGTTGATGTCGTAGAAGTACACCTGCCCATTGGCCTGGCTCACCAGATACTCGATCCCGCCGACGTCGATGGAGGCGGCGCGGGTGAGCCGGCGGACCGCCTCGATCA
This sequence comes from Candidatus Methylomirabilota bacterium, assembly GCA_036001065.1. Taxonomy (NCBI): domain Bacteria; phylum Methylomirabilota (SeqCode); species Candidatus Methylomirabilota bacterium. The sequence continues at coordinate 44,645 of DASYUQ010000169.1, read as the reverse complement.
CCTCCGCGGGCGCGTCGAACCGCGTGACGCTGAGCCCGGGCTTCGCATCGGCCGGGCAGGCCGACAGCTCGTCCGGTGGCCGGCCGCCGCCTTCGGGCACCCGGCACAGGTCGGCGGGGCACAGATTGAAGTCGCTCTGGACCTGCCGCACGACGCGGATGGCGTAAAGGTATTCACCGTCCAGCATCTCGACGCGCACGATCGCGCCGTCCGCGGAGTCGATGAACTCCTGGAGGAGGGCGGTGCCGTCGGGGCCGAAATCGAGCCGCTCGATCGCCGCCTCGAGCTCCGCGAGCGCGTCGAAGCGCACGATGCCCGCGCCCGAACCACCGATGTTGGGCTTGAGCAGGAGCGGGAACCGCAGGCGGTCGACGGATTTCAGGATCTGGTCGCGGTGGTTGACCACGATCGTCCGGGGGTAGCGGACGCCGAGGCGCTCGAAGAGGTCGATCTGCAGGGCCTTGGACTTCTCGAAGCGCCACGCCGCGAGGGAATTGATCACGGGAATGCCGAGCCCCTGGTAATGGTTGAGGAGCGCTTCGGCGTAGAAGAGGACGTTGCCGTGCCCCCGCCGGTGCGACGACGGGCTCGTGCGGTTGACGATCACGGAGTAGCGGCGCTCCCGCTGGCGCGGGTCGTGGGCGTGGGTCGAGAGGTCGATCTTCTCGAAGGCCAAGCGACGCTGGGCGAGCTCGGCCAGGAGCCGGTTCGACCACTCTGGGTGCTCGTCGAGTATTCCGATCACGCAAAATCCTATTTTCGACCGGGATTATCAAGAATACTGCTATGGTCGTGCATGCGTGTCAATAGGCCGAATTCGCCTTGACCCACTGCGCAACCGTATGTTATGTGTCGGCGGGCTCACGATCCAAAACTGAGCACACCCAGCCTCCTCCGGGGGTTTCATGGCGCAAGTAATTGGATTCATTGGCCTTGGAATCATGGGCCGCCCCATGGCCAAGAACCTACTCAAGGCGGGTTACCCACTGGTTGTCCACAACCGGAGCCGTGGACCGGTCGACGAGCTGGTTGCGGCCGGGGCCAAGGCCGCTACGGCACCCAGGGATGTGGCGGGCCGGTGTGACGTCCTCGTCACCATGCTTCCCAACTCCCCGGACGTCGAGCTGGTCGCGCTCGGCAAGGACGGGATCATCGAGGGCGCGCGCTCGGGGCTGGTCTTCGTGGACATGTCCACGATCTCGCCTATCGTGTCGCAGAAGGTCGGCAAGGCGCTCGAGGCCAAGGGCGTCAGGATGCTGGATGCCCCCGTCTCCGGGGGCGAGAAGGGCGCGATCGAGGGAGCGCTCTCCATCATGGTGGGCGGCGACAAGGCCGTCTTCGAGGCGGTGCTTCCGATCTTCCAGGCAATGGGCAAGACGATCACGCACCTGGGGCCGCTCGGGTTCGGCGGCTTCACCAAACTGGCCAACCAGATCATCGTCGCCATCAACCTGACCGCGCTCGGGGAGGCGCTGACGCTCGCCAAGAAGGCCGGCCTCGACCGTGAGCTGACGCTCAAGGCGCTCGCGGGCGGACTGGCCGGCTCGAAGTGCCTCGACCAGAAGGCGCCCAACTACATCGCCGGCAGCTACAAGCCGGGCTTCAAGATCGACCTGCACTACAAGGATCTCGGCCTCATCATGGAGGCCGCGCGCGCGCTCGGCGTGCCCCTTCCGGCGACGGCCGTCGTGCAGGAGCTGTTCAACGCGCTGCGCGTCAAGGGACGTGGCGGCCTCGACCACTCCGCCGTGATCACCTTGCTGGAAGACCTCGCGGGCGCTTCCGCGTGAGGGCGACGGTCGATCGCGTCGGGGTCGATTCCCACGGGCGTTCGACCAAGGTCCAGATCCGGCGCGTCCGCAAGGGCGATCTCTCCAAGGTCCGCGACGTCATCGAGCAGACCTTCAGCGATTTCCTCGAGCGCCAGCTGGGAACGCGCCCGCGGCAACCGTTCGGTGGCGCCCAGTACGTCCACCACCGCTGGCTCATGGAGCCCTGGGGCTGCTTCGTCGCCGAGGAGGATCAGTCCAAGATCGTCGGCGCCGGGCTGGGCGTGACGTGGGGCGCCGTCGGCGTGCTCGGGCCCATCGCGGTGCTCACGAACTACCAGAACCAGAAGATCGGCCAGCAGCTCATCCAGGCGGTCGAGGACTTCTTCGAGGAGAACAAGGTCGCCTTGCACGGCTGCGTCACCTATCCGACGAGCCCCAAGCACCTCGCCGTCTATCACAAGTTCGGCTACCGGCCGAAGGGTCTGATGGTGGTGATGAGCCGCGTGCTCGAGCGGCGCGACAGCCGGGGTTCGGCGCCCCGCCCGCCGAAGGCGCCGCTGGCCGCGCGCCGCTTCTCCACGCTGGAGGAGACGAAAAAGAAGGCGGCGCTCGCGCGATTCCACCGGATCACCAACGCCGTTTGCCGGGGCCTGGACCTGGCCAAAGAAGTCGAGATCGTCGATGGCCTCGCGCTGGGGGATACCCTGCTGCTGGAGCGGGGACGCGATCTGGTGGGCTTTGCGATCTATCACACGCCTGGCGTGAGCGAGGCGCCCGCGGGCGCCCTCTACGTCAAGTACCTCGCTCTCGATCCCCAGCAGAAGCGGGTGGAGTACCTCGAGCAGTTCATCGCGGCCCTCGAGGATCTGGGCCACGAGCTGGGCATCCAGCGGGTCATCCTGCCTGTCTACACGACCTACTGGACGGCCTACAGCACCTTGCTCCGGGGGGGGTATCAGGTCGACTTCACGATGGTCCGCATGCAGCGCGGCAAGCAGGAGGGGTACGAGGACCCCACCCACCTGGTGCTCGACGACTGGCGTTGACGTCCCTCTGGCTTGCCCTCATCGTCGGCGCCCTGCTCCTGAGCCGGGGGCCGGCCGCCTCCGCCCACTCGCTCCTGCTCGACTCGTCACCCGCTGCCGGCGCCGTGGTCGCTCGGCCGGGCCGCGTCAGCCTCAGGTTCAACAACCGGATCGAGAAGCGGCTCTCGCGCATCCGTCTGGTCGACCCGCGCGGTGAGGCGCGCGTGCTAGCGACGCTGCCCGGCGGGCCCCCCGAGCGGCTCGAGGCGGTGGCGCCGGCCCTCGGGCCGGGAGCGTACCGCCTGGAGTGGTCCGTGCTCTCCACCGACGGCCACCTGGTGAGCGGCGCCTTCCCCTTCCGGATCAGGCCGTAGCGCGTCACGATGGCAGGCTTCCTGGACGTGCTCCTGCGCGGGTTGCTGCTGACGTTCGTCAGCGTCGCCGTCGGCGGCATCGCCTGGCTCCGCCTGGTCCTCCGGGCGGAGCCCTACGCGAAGCCCGACGTCGCCGCCGCCGCCTCGCTCCGCGCGGTCTCGACGGCGGCGTGGCTCGCGGCGGCCGTGCAGGGCGTGATCCTGCTGCTGCTCCTCGCGGATCTCACCGCCCAGACCGGCGGACTGCCGCTGGGGCCTTATCTAGAAACGACCTTCGCGCGCATCGCGCTGGGGCGCGTCGTCCTCGGCGTGATGCTGGGCGTCGTGGCGGCGAGACTGGCGCGCCGGGCGGCGGGGCGGCGCGCCTGGGCGGCGCTGGCGACGCTGGGCCTGTCCCTCGTCGTCTCGTCCGCCGCGCTGAGCCACGCCGTCGCCCGCGTGAGCGATCGCGCGCTGCTCTTTGCAGTCGACGCCGCCCACCAGCTCGCCGTCGCGGTCTGGGTGGGCGGTCTCGCCCACCTGACGCTCCACGCGGTGCGGGGCCGGGGCGAGGCGGACCCTCGCGACCGCGTGGTGGCGCGCCGCTTCTCGTCGGTGGCGCTCGGCGCCGTCACCGCGCTGACCGCGACGGGGGTCACGCTGACGGTGATCTACGTCGGCGACCTGGCGGCCCTGGTAGGCACCGCGTACGGGGTGATGATCCTCAGCAAGGTGACGCTGCTCGGCGCCGTCCTGGTGCTCGCTTACGCCAACTTCCGCCTGGTGCGCCGGGCCGCCGCCGCGTCGACCGCGCGCCTGGCGCGCCTGGTGGAGGTGGAGCTCGGGCTCGGCGTCACCGTTCTCTTCGTGGCGGCGTCCCTCACCTCGCTGCCGCCGGCGGTGGACGTGGGGGCCGACCGTGCGACCGTCGCCGAGGTCGCGTCGCGGTTCGTGCCCGCGCCGCCGCGCCTGGCCAGTCCTCCGATCGACGAGCTGCTGCGCACCGCCGATCCGCTCATGGCGCCGCCGGGGGAGCGCAAGCCCGTCGAGCGCGCGTGGTCGGAGTACAACCACCACTGGGCGGGACTGTTCGTGCTGGCCATGGGGCTGCTCGCGGTGCTCGAGCGTCTCGGCCTCCGCGGGGGGCGCCACTGGCCGCTCGCGCTGCTGGGGCTGGCGATCTTCCTCTTCATTCGCAACGACCCCCGCGCCTGGCCGCTCGGCCCCGCGGGCTTCTGGGAGAGCATGACGCTGCCGGACGTCCTGCAGCACCGCGCCTTCGTGCTGCTGATCGTCGCCTTCGGCGTCTTCGAGTGGATGGTGCGCACCGGGCGCTTGCGTCCCCGGCCCTGGAGCTACGTCTTTCCACTCCTGTGCGCCGTCGGTGGCGGGCTCCTCCTCACGCACTCCCACGCGATGTTCAGCCTGAAGGACGAATTCCTGACCGAGGTGACGCACGCGCCGCTGGGGATCCTCGGGAGCTTCGCCGGCTGGGGGCGCTGGCTGGAGGTCCGACTGCCCGAGGCCGGCGAGACGCCGGGCTGGATCTGGCGCGCCTGCCTCGTCGGTGTCGGGCTGCTCCTGCTGTTCTATCGCGAGAGCTGAAGGGCATAATGGCGCCATGCTGACCGGTCGCGCGACGGACGCCGGCACCGAGCGATACGCCGCCCGCTGTGCACCGAGCGTCCCCACCGAGCATTTTCGGCGCTGGAGGCCCCTGGGACTGCTCGCGAGCCTCGGCCTCGGCACCTATCTCGGAGCCGACGACGCCGCGACCGACGCCCTCTACCGGCGCGCGATCGTACGGGCGGTGGAGCGCGGCTTCAACGTGATCGACACCGCGGTGAACTACCGCCACCAGCGGAGCGAGCGCGCCGTCGGCGCCGCCCTCGGCGACCTCGTCGGCCGCGGCCCCTTCCAGCGTGGCGAGGTGGTCGTGGCCACCAAGGGCGGCTACATCCCGCTCGACGCCGAGTCCACGCTCGACCCGCGCACGTACTTCACCGAGACCTATCTCCGCCCGGGGATCGTCCGGCCCGACGATGTGGTGGCCGGCGCCCACTGCATGACGCCGCGGTACCTTCAGGAGCAGCTCGATCGCAGCCGCGCGAACCTCGGCCTGGAGACCGTCGACATCTATTACCTGCACAACCCGGAGACCCAGCTCCAGGAGGTCGAGCACGAGAAGTTCCTGACCCGGACGCGCGCCGCCTTCCAGGCCCTCGAGCAGGCCGTCCGGGAGGGGAAGATCGGCTGCTACGGCACGGCGACGTGGAACGGCTACCGCCAGCTGCCCACTGCGCCCGACTATCTGTCGCTCGAGGAGATGGTCACCGCCGCGCGCGACGTCGGCGGCCCCGATCACCACTTCAAGGTGATTCAGCTGCCCTACAACCTCGCCATGCCCGAGGCGTTCACCCGCGCCAACCAGCGCGTAGGGGACCAGACGGTGACGGCCCTGGAGGCGGCGCGCCGCCTCGGCATCTACGTGATGGCCTCGGCGTCGGTGTACCAGGGCCAGCTTGCGCGGAACCTGCCCCCGGTCGTCGCCGAGTACCTGCCGGGCTTCACGACGGACGCGCAGCGCGCGCTCCAGTTCGTACGGTCCACGCCCGGGATCGGCACCGCGCTCATTGGAATGAAGTCGGCGCCCCACGTGGAGGAGAACGCGGTCGTGGCTGCGACGTCACCGATGCCCTGGGAGAAATTCAGGCGCCTGTTCACCCCGGCTTGATTCGAGGCGCGGCCCCGGCACCTTGCAGAGCCGCCGGCCCTCGGGTAGGGTGTGCGGGTGATCACGATCGACCCCGACGTCGTCGGCCAGCTGGCGGCGTGCGTCGAGACCCTCGCGCTTCGCGACTTCCCCTGCGGCGCGGCCGGCCCCGCCGCTGTCCAACCACCGCATCCGCGTCCGTGACGGCCGCGCGCCCCGGGTCGCGGCATTCATCCGCTAAAGGAGGGACCGAACGTGGTGCGACGGATTCATCACGTGGGTATCGTGGTGAAGCGTCTCACGGAGTCCTATAGGTTCTATCGCGACACGCTGGGGCTGCCGCTGCTCAGGAAGGCGGACCTCCCGGATCAGGGCGTGCGCGCGGCGTTGCTGGGCGCCGGCGAGTGCGAGATCGAGCTGCTGGAGCCGCTCGATGACGCGAGCGGCGTGGGGCGCTATCTCGCGCGCCACGGCGAGGGCCTCCACCACCTCTGCTTCGACACCCCCGACGTCGAGGCCGCGCTCGACGGGCTCAAGCACCGCGGCATCGAGCTGATCGACACGGCGCCGCGCCCGGGCCTGGCCGGCCGTATCGCCTTCCTGCACCCGCGGGCGTGCGCCGGGGTGCTGGTGGAGCTGGCCACGCCGGTCGAGGACGGGAGGGACGCTCGCCCCTCACCGTTGCAGCTCAAGCGCCTGGTGATCGGAGCCAGCGAGCCGAAGCGCACCGCCGACGTCTTCCGGTCGCTCTTCGCGCTGCCGGAGGTGGCGATGAACGGCGGGCTCCGCACCATGCTGGGCGTGGGCCAGGGGGCGCTGCTGGTCGTGCCGGCCGACGAGGTGGGCGGGACGGAGGGGTTGGTGGCGCTGTCGTTCGTCGCCGAGGAGTTCGCCGCGCTGACCGAGGCCTGCGACCGGGCCCGCGTGAAGTTCCTCCGGGGGACGGGCGAGGTGACTATCGAGCCGGTGTCCAGTCACGGCGTGCATCTGCACATCAGCCGCTACCGCTTCCCCTAGTGCCGTTCCAACTATTCGCGCCTAGGAAGGCACCGTGTACGTCGTTCGTGGACAGATTTAGTATCAACAAGTTGGAACGGCACTAGGTCATCGGAGGGGGCCTCGACGGCCCCCTCCGAGGCCTCCCCCCCAGCAAGGATTGCGCGGGCGAAGCCCGCGCTCGAACAGTGCTTACTCCGACGCGCCCGTAGCGGACCGGGAAGATCTCGCGGCCTTCGAGCGCCGGCTTCACCGGCGCAACATCCATTGGGGAGGTTCGGAGGGGGCCGCGAGGCCCCCTCTGACCAGGAATTTCGGAAGGGGGGCGAAGCCCCCCTCCGAGGCTATAGCGCGTCAGGCCCGGCGGCGATCCTCTCCAGATCGGCGCGCGGGTAGGAGCCGAGGCTACGGAAGTCCAGCTCGGTGTAGTTCTTGATCCACCTCATGGCGATCTTCACCGCCTTGCGGTAGCGCGCCTGACCCGGCGCGTCGGGCTTCGAGCGCGCCAGGATGTCCTCGACCTCCTGCTGGAGCAGCCGCTTCACCAGGGCGACATCGTGGACGTCGGCCGGTCCCTCGGTCGGGCGCACCCGGTGACGAATACGCTGGGCGATCTGGGCCACGGACATGCGGCCGGTGGCCAGATCTTCCATCAGTGCGGGGTGGACGCCGGGCCTGCCGGCGAGGCTGTCGATGCCCTTGGCGCCGCGGCCGTTGAGCCAGCCCTCCACGTACTCGGTGATCATCCGGCAGTTGCGGCGCGTCCCCTCGACCGTGATCGGTCCCCGGGGGACCTCGATCCGCACAGGGTAGTTTTCGGGATTCGCCATCTCGGGCGTCGGCTTCCAGCCCGACGCGATGAGCTTCTTGAAGGGGTCGGCGGCGGTCTTCATGTGGAAGATGTGCGCCACCCAGCCGCGGATGAAGCCCTGCCGGGCCTCCCACTCCTTGTCGCTTCGGATCGCCTCGGCGGCGACGCGGTTGACTTCCGGATCGGAGCTGGGCAGGGCGGTGGCCATGCCCCCGATGGGCACGGCGGCCCGCTTGAGGCAGATGGCGACCAGGCGTCGGAAGATGTCGGCGAGGAACGGCGTGGTCTTGATGTCCACGCCGAAGCGATCGGGCCACACCGACTGGGGATCGCTCATGACGTACTCGAAGATGCTGGCCTTGAGGTCCCAGCGCGCGGCGTTGAGACCCGCCGCGTAAGGCCCCAGCTCGTACAGCATCTCCTCCATCTCGTACACGCAGGGCAGCGCCTCCACCAGGACGACCGCCCGGATGGTCGCGCTCTTGAGCCAGGGCAGCCGCGGGCGGCTGGCGTCGAAGAGATCCCGATAGAGGCGGGCCTCGGGCGCGAACTCGAGCTTGGGCAGGTAGAAGTAGATGCCCTGACCGCGCTCGGCCTGGGCGCGGCCCGCATGGAAGAGCGTCAGCGCGGTGCCGAGGATGGCGGCGTTCACGGGCGCGCCGTCGATGGCCATCTCGTGCTCCTCCAGGTGGATGCCGCGCTCGCGGTGCATGAAGAAGGGCAGCTCGCCCTCGACGATCTTGTACTCTTTGTTCCTTTCCCGGTCGAAGTAGTTCAGCTCGCGCTGAATGGCCGCGATCCGATTGTGGGCCGCCCGGACGGTGTCGCCGAGGCGATGGCCGCCCGAATCCTCGTCGTCGTCCAGGTCGCCCTCGGCGCGCTCGCCTTCCGGCCCGGGGTTGAGCGCATTGATGAACATGGGCGTGATCGAGCAGGGCCCCGAGATCTCGATGCCGGGCTTGCGGAGATCGTCCGGCACGGGCGGAACTTTCCAGGACCCCGTGGTGGCGGCGCTGGCCGGCGGATGGGCGGGCAGGCGACCCTGCCGGAGGGCCCGGTCGAGCGCTTCCGCCCGCCGGGCCAGGAGCTCGCGGATGCGCGGCGCGAACTGATCGTGGAGGCTGACCAGGTAGTCGAGGAAGGCCGGCGTGAACAGTTCCGCCGCCCCTTCGACCCGCGGCCAACCCGCACGGGTGGTTGCCGAACCGGCCATGAATCGCTCCTTGATCCGGGATAAAGGCTCGACTTCAGCGTAAAAACAAACCTTTTTCGCATGGCGACCGAGTGCTGTCAATGGCAGAATGCGGGCGCCGCGGGCCGCGCGGCGATGAAATGTCCCCAGGAGGTTCGCCATGGCCACCGTGCTGTTCGTGGTGAAGGCCACCATCACCAAGGATCGGGAGGAAGCCTTCAACCGCTGGTACAACGAGGAGCATATTCCGCAGTTTCTCCAGTTCAAGGGCGCGGTCAGCGCCCGCCGGTACAAGGCCATCATGGGGGAGGACCGCTACCAGTACATGGCCGTCTACGAGCTGCAGGACGAAGCGACCTTCCGCCGGCTCATGGGATCGCCGCACTTCAAGCAGCTCAAGGCCGAGTACGACGCCGCGTTCGGCGTGGCGAGCGAGCGGGCGCGCTTCGCGTACACGCAGGTCTGGCCATAGTCCGGCGGTTCCGCGGTCTCGGCCGTGGGCGCCGGACGCGGCGTACGCTCACGCGGGGCGGGGCCGGGCCCGCCTACCGCCTGAACGAGGCCCTGGCGCGGTGGACGGGCGTGAAGATCACGCCCATGTTCGGGCGCTGGGGCTACTTCGTGGGCCCGCGGCTTTTCGCCTGCTTTCCCGTGCGGGAGAAGGACCGGGACCTGTGGATCCGCCTGACCGTCGAGGACCAGACGCGCGCGCTCCGTGATCCGCGCGTGCGCCCGCACCGCCGTTTCGCCCGCCGCGGCTGGGTGGAACTGATCATCGACGACCCCGCGCAGATGGAGCTGGCGCTGCGCTGGCTCCGGCGCGCCTGGTCCGCCGTCACGCGCAGCCCCGAGGCGGCCGACTGATCGCGGCCGGGCCCTAGCCCGACGTGGCGGCCTCGGCGCGGGCCTTGGCGTCGATCCGGTGGATCTTCACCAGGGGGACGAGGAACCACGCCAAGGCCGTCATCCCGGTCGAGATGAAGATGAGCGGCGTGTAGCCCAGCCAGTCGTACAGGTAACCGCCCACGATCTGCGAGCCCTGCACGCCGCCGTTGAACACCGACATCAGCAGGGCGAAGAACGTCGCCTCCACCCGGCGGGGGCAGCTCTTGGCCGCCAGGTCCAGGAAGGCGAGCTGCGTGATCATGCCGATGCAGCCGAAGACCGTGTCGATGACCACGGCGGAGAGCGGGCCGCGGTAGCCGAGGTAGGCCAGCGTGCCCCCGATGCCGATGCCGATCGCCAGGTTGATCAGCCTCTTGAGCGGCACCCACCGCGAGAGCGGCGCATAGACGAACGCCCCCACCACGGCGGCGATGGCCCCCAGCGAGCCGAGGATGCCGATGAACCGCTGGCTGAACTTCAGGACGTCCGTCTGGTAGTAGATGAGGGCGGGCCCGAACGAGGGGCTGAACGTCCAGAAGAAGATGAAGCCGGCTACCACCCACACGTCCCGCTCCCCCAGGGCCCCCCGTATCGCCGCCAAGGTCTCACGGAAGGCCTCGCGGTCGGCGGGCGCCGGGGCCTCGGTGACGAACAGGACCGCCATGAGGAACGAGATCAGCGGGAAGCAGGCGGCGATGGCGAAGGCGGCGTGGAGGTCGCGCTTCTCGGCCAGATGGCCTCCGAGAACCCCGACCAGCACCGTCGCGGCGTAGATCGCGGCCCACTGGACCGACTGGAAGGCGCCGGTGAGGCCGCGCGGCCGGCCGTTCTCCACCATGAGCGCGTCCACCAGCACGTCCGTGAAGGCCAGGCCCAGCCCCATGATCGTGAAGAAGATCGCCAGCCGCCAGTAGGAATGGTCCGCGACGAGCGCCATGGTGGCGCCGGCGCTCGTCGCTAGCGCGGAGGTGAGCAGCAGGTAGCTCTTCCGCCGCCGCCCGAAGAGCGGGACGAAGTCCGAGACGAGCCCGTAGACGGGCTTGATCAGCCACGGGATCGTGGTGATCGAGAAGAACGTCGCTACCTGGCCGGCCGACAGCCCGCGTTCCTTGAGAACGATGGTGATCGTCTGGTTGGGCAGGTACCACATGCCCTGGGCGAAGTAGACGATGGCGAAGAGAAGGGCGAGGCGTTGAGCGTCGGGAGTCTGGAAGGGGTGCAGCCTTCGGAGGCGGTCGAGCATCCCGGGCGCCATGATACTTTATCCGCTGCTGCGCAGCCGGCAGAAGACGCCCACGGTGTTGACGCCGCCGCCGACGCGGCCCGGCGCGGGATCGGGGATGGGGACCCGGTGCGTGTCTTCAACGATCGAGGATCGTCGCGCTTCACGGCTCGCGTCAGCGATGCCACGCGACCGGGCGTGGTCGTGATCGAAGGCATCTGGTGGCACCGCGTTCACTCGGGCGACCGCGCCGTCAACGTGCTGACCAGCGACCGGGTAACGGACCTGGGCGGCGGCCACGCCTTCCACTCGAACCTCGTCGAGGTCGCGCTCGCTCCCGCGGCCGGCGTATGATCCGGTCATGCCCGCCGCGTCCTCCGGGGACGGGTGAAGCCGCGCCGGTGCGGCCAGCGCAGCAAGCCAGGGATGGTCGTGCGCGCCGCAGGGCGGCCAGGGGCTGGGGCCCCTGCGCCCGAGGCGAGCCTATGCAGAGGCCCCTGGGCCATCGTCGCGGATAGCCGCCGGTGTAACGCCCGGCCGGCGGGTACTCATCGGAGGGCGGACGTTACGGCCCCCTCCGAGGCCTCCCCCAAAGAAGGGGGTTGCGCCGGCGGAGCCGGCGCTCGAACTGGAGGAGGATCCCATGGCGCTGTCACCGGCGGAGTTCGCGGCGAATCTACTCGAGGAAGCCCGGGAGACGCACCCCTGGCTCCACCACCGGCTCTTTCACCTGATCTACGAGGGCCGGCTCGACCGGCGCCAGGTCCAGCGGGTGATCCGGCAGCAGGGCTGCTTCTTCCTCGACACGCTCCGCCACGCGGCGTGGAAGATCGTCTCCGTCGGCGGCTACACGCCCACGTTCGAGGACCTCGAGCGCCAGCGCGCCTTGATCCCGCTGGTCGTCGAGGAGGGCGGCGAGGATACGATCGGCGGCAAGGCCACCGCCCACGCTTACCTCTTTCTCCGTCTGGCCGAGGCGCTGGGAATCTCGCGGGCCGAGGTGTTCGCGACGGAGTATCTGCCGACCACGATCATCGAGAAGAACGAGCTGTTCCTCCTGCAGCGCTCCTCCACGCTGGAGGCGCTGTGCGGCGGCAACATCGCCACCGAGTCGATCAATCCCCTCCACATGCAGCGGATGGCCGAGGCGATGGAGAAGCACTACGGAGTGGCCCGGGACGCGCTCGACTTCTACCTCGTCCACATGGAGGTGGAGGGCGATCACGCCGCGCGCGCCGTGCGGCTGCTCGAGCGGCTGGCCGTCACCGATGAACAGCAGACCTGGGGCCGGCTGGCGATGCGGCGCGCCATCACCGTGCGGCGCATCTGCGCCGACGGGATGCTCGAGGCCTTCGTCGGCGCCGCCGCCTAGCCGCGCGTCGGATTAAGCACCGCTCGAGCGCGGGTTTCGTCCGCGCAACCTGTGGGGAGGTTCAGAGGGGGCCGCGCGCGGCCCCCTCTGACTAGGAATCTCGGAGGGGGCCGTAACGTCCGCCCCCTCCGACCTGCCTAACCCGTTCCGACGGGCTCGACCGAGCGCGGGGCGGGCGGCGCCCGGCGGGCGGTGCGCATCTGCCGGACCATCCGCAGCAGCACGGGAAGCACGACCAGCGCCGCGATCAGGCTCGTGACTATCCCGAGCGTGAGCAGGAGCCCCAGCCCGAAGATCCCCCGGTGGCTGGCGAGCATCAGGCTGCCGAAGCCGACGATCGTGGTCAGGCCGTTGACCAGCACGGCCATGACCGTGCTGCGCGCGATGAGCGGCCCCTCGTAGTCTTGATCCTCCATGAAGCGCAGCACGATGTTCGAGCCGAACTCCGCGGCCGCGCCGAGTATCAGGGGGATCCCGAAGACGTTGCCCAGGGTGAGCTTCAGGTCGAAGAAGTACATGAGACCGAACGTCCACAGGAGACCCAGCCCCAGTGGCAGCAGCGCCAGGAGGGCCTCGCGCCAGCGCCGGATCGTGAGCGCGGTGAGGGCGGCCACCACCAGGATCGCGTAGACCGTACCCTGCTGATAGGCGCGCTCCATCAGCCGGATCGCCTCAAAGGTGATGACCGGCGTCCCCGTGACCTCCGGGTCGACCGATCGCAGCTCGGTGACGAAACGCCGCGCGCCCTCGCGGCCCCAGATGTCGACGGCGGGATGGATCTGCATCAGAAACTGGCCGCGGTCGCTGACGAACTTGCGCCGGATCTCGGGAGCCAGGTCAGTCAGGCCGATCCGCGGCGGCGTCAGGTTCGCCTGCAGCCTCTGGAAGCTCCGCAGGAAGTCCCGGTAGAGCTGTTGCTGGAGATGGGCCAGCGCGGCCTCGGTGGCGTCGCGGTCGCTCTGCCGGAGCTTCGTCAGCAGCTCGCTGAGCCGCTCGGCCAGCCGCCCGAGGCGGCGCTTGGCGTCACCGGGCGGCGCCTCGTTCGCCGCGATGTCCAGGCGTCGTTTCAGGGTCTCGAAGGCGCTGATCAGGCGCTCGAGGTCCACCGGCAGCGGTCGGTTCACCCGCACGGGCGCCGCCAGGGGGGCGAAGTCACTGATGATCTTCCGCTTCTCGTCCTGGTCCTCAGGGATCAGGAGCAGCGCCGAATCCACCTCCGACACGCTGGGCAGCCGGCTGAAGGCCGCGTGCTTGCGCCGCAGCTCTTCGAACGAGTCGGCGCTCGCCAGCGCGGCGAACCCCGAGCGCCCCGCCGTTGCCAGCACCTTCTTCTCCCAGACGACGGATTCGGTGCCTTTCGCCTGGAGGTTGAGCAGGTTGTAATCGAACTGGACCCAGCCGAGTCCCCAGGCGGAGACGGCGGTGACCAGGACCGCCAAGGCCAGGACCGTCTTGGGGTGGGCGGCGATGAGATCGAGCAACGGCACGCGGATCCGCTCCAGCTCCATCGCCCGCGGGATCGACCGCTGGGGCCGCTCGGCGTGCCGCCGGTCGACTAGCATGAGGGCGGCGGGGAAGACCGTCATCATCGCCAGCCAGGACACTAAAATCGCGCTTCCCGCGATGAGCCCCAGCTCCTGGAGCCCCCGGAAGTCCGTCAGCATGAGCACGTAGAAAGTGGCCGCGGCCGTGGCCGCGCCCACCAGCATGCCGGGACCGCTGCGGGCCGCCGTCACCTCGATCGCCTCCCGCAGGCTCCGGCCCAGAAACAGCTCCTCCTCGTAGCGGAACAAGAAGTAGATGCCGTAGTCGATGCCGATGCCGATGACGATCGAGATGAACATCACCGAGAAGAGCGACAGGTGGCCGACGGCCAGGGTGGCGACCCCGATCGACCAGCAGAGGCTCATGGCCAGCACGAACAGCATGAGCAGCGGCTTGCCCACGCGCAGGAAGGCGACGATCAGGAGGACCAGCGTCAGCGCGAAGGCCAGCAGGGTGGCCTTCTCGCTGTCCTGGAACGCCGCCGTCATCTCGTCGGTGGCCAGGGCCGGCTTGCCGGTGACGCCCACGTTGACCTGGGGAAAATCGCGCCGGAGCGAGGCGACGACGGTGCGGATCGCCTCGACCGCGTGGCGGTCGCGGCTGAAGCTGCCGGTCTCGCTCTCCGGCTCGGCCAGGATGAAGAGCAGGCGCTGGTCGTCGGACAGGAAATAGCCGGCGCCCGACTCGTCGACATCCGCCGAGAAGAGCGCGCCCCACGGCGATCGATACGGGGCCGGGCGCTCGAGGCGCGCTGAGACCTGGACCACCAGGTCCTCGATGAAGCGCAGGTCGCTGCTGCCCTTGGAGTCGTCGAGCCCCAGGTCGAAGAACCCGGTGACGAAGGCGTTGGCGATCTGCGTGGCCAGACCCGCCACCACCTGGTCGAGCGTGGGGCGGGCGGCGAAGGTCTCCATGAATTCCTGATAGTCGAAAACCTTGTCCCGGATCTCGCCCAGCTTCTCCTTCGACAGGTACAGGAGCGCGCGGCCCTCGAACTGCTTGGGATCGATACGGTAGGCGATGCGGCGGAGGGGGGCGTGCCGCCCGCGCAGCTCGCGGACCAGGCGGCTGGCGTAGACCTTCGCTTCCGGAAGCGACCGCGCTTCGACCACGATCACCAGGTCTTCGAGCTCGTCGAACTCGCGGTCGTACTCGACGTAGCGCTCGATGTAGGGTTGCCCCTGGGGCAGGAGCGCGCGCGTGGAGGTCGCGAAGGTGAGCGTGGTGAGGGCGTACCAGATGGAGGCCGCCGACAGCGCCAGCGCGCCGACCACCGTGAGAGCCGGGAACGCGCAGGCGGCCCGCACCAGCCGGCGCAGGACGCCGCCCGTCGTGGTGACGAGCGCCAAGCTACTCTTCGCCGCTGATGAACCGCTCCAGACGCTGGCGGGCCGCGTCGTCGGCCCACTGCTCCGGCGGTGATTTCATGAGGTACGCCGAGGGCGCCAGGAGCGCGCCCTTGAGGCCGCGGTCGAGCGCGATCTTGCAGCAGCGGATGGCGTCGATCACCACGCCGGCCGAGTTGGGCGAGTCCCAGACCTCGAGCTTCAGCTCCACCGTGACCGGCTGGTTGCCGAAGCTGCGGCCCTCCAGGCGGATGTACGCCCACTTGCGGTCTTCCAGCCAGGGCACGTAGTCGCTGGGCCCGATGTGGATCGCCTCGCTGGGCAGGTCGTGGCTGAGCTGCGAACGCACCGCGTCGGTCTTCGAGATCTTCTTCGACACCAGCCGCTCGCGCTCGAGCATGTTGTAGAAGTCGGTGTTGCCCCCGACGTTGAGCTGGCTCGTGCGCTCCAGGCGCACGCCGCGGTCCATGAACAGCCGCGCCAGCGCCCGGTGGACGATGGTGGCGCCCACCTGGGACTTGACGTCGTCGCCCACGATCGGCAGCCCGCGCTCCTCGAAGCGCCGGCGCCAGTACGCCTCCCGCGCGATGAAGACGGGGATGCAGTTGACGAAGGCGCAGCCGGCGTCGAGGATCTGCTCGACGTACCACTTGGTCGCCATCTCGCTGCCGACCGGGAGGAAGTTGACGACGACGTGCGTCCCCGTCTCTCTCAATATACCGACGATGTCGGCGGTCGAGCCGGGGGCCTTGCGGATCATCTGCGAGAGGTAGGTTCCCAGCCCGTCATGGGTCATGCCCCGGTACACTGGTACCCCCAGCGGCGGGACCTGGGCGAAGCGCACCGTATTGTTCGGCGCCTCCCCGATGGCCTCGGAGAGGTCGCGGCCGACCTTCCGCTCGTCGATGTCGAACGCCGCCGAGAACTCGATATCGCCGATATGGTATTCGCCCAGCCGCGGGTGCATCAGGCCAGGCACGAACCCGTCCTCGACCGTGGTGCGGTAGAATTGCACGCCCTGGACGAGGGCCGACGCGCAGTTGCCGACGCCGATGAGGGCGACGCGTACAGACGCCACGGATGCCTCCTTGGCCGATGTGAACGATGTCCCGACGCGACGAGCGGAGACGATCGCAACGCGCAGTGTAACATAGTCGGCGGCGAGGGCTCGCTGCCTGCGGGCGAGCCGACACGACCGCGGGGAGGTCCCAGTGCTCGATCCCGTGATGGACCCGGTGCAGGAAGAGATCGCGCGCGTGATCCGCGCGCTGGATATGGAAGCGGTGCGCGCAGCGTACTGGCGGCAGAACGAGTTCGTCTATCTGGAGCGCTGCCTGCCTCCGTCCGTCATCGAGCCGTTCGTCGCCGAGCTCGAGCGCGTGCGGCCGGCCGTTCACCGCAACTACATTCCCCGGCACAAGAAGGGCGGCAGCGTCAGCTACTTCACGCTGGCGGCCGAAGCCCCGGCCATCCTGGCGCTCTACCGCTCGCCCGCGTTCATCGACTTCCTGCGCCGAGTGACGGGACAAGCGCTCCAGTGCTGCCCCGCCACCGATCCGCACGCGTGCGCGCTCTACTACTACACCGAGCCGGGCGATCATATCGGCTTCCACTTCGACACGTCCTACTACAGGGGCGCCCGCTACACGGTGCTGGTGGGCCTCGTCGAGCGGTCGTCGAGCCGCCTGCTCTGCCAGCCGTACCGGAAGGACCCGCGGCGCCAGCCCCTGGAGCTCCGGCTGGCGACCGAGCCCGGCACCCTCGTCCTGTTCAACGGCGACAAGCTCTGGCACGCGATCACGCCGCTGGGCGAGGGCGAGGAGCGCGTGAGCCTCACGCTCGAGTACGTAAGCGACCCGGCGATGAGTCCGCTCGCGCGGTTCGTGTCGAACATGAAGGACTCGATCGCCTACTTCGGCTTCCGCTCGGTCTTCGGCGGCGCCCGCCGTGGCGGCCTCAGCTGAGCCGCGTCAGCCGGTAGACGAGGCGGCTCAACCAGAAAGCGTGACAGCCGACCGCCAGGAAGATCATGAGCGCGGGGAGCGCGCCCGGCCGGAGCGCCAGCCCCAGGATGAAGATGACGAGCATCGCGTAGAAGCCGTCTCGGTTGCTCAGCGCGTCGAGCAGCACACCGATCCGGCCGCCTCGGGCCGGCGGCGAGGTCTGCGTCAGCGTCGCGCTGGCCACGACGCCGATCGCCGCCAACAACCCGGCCAGCGCGGCGCCGTCGCCCCCGACCTGCTGGGCCGTCATGCCCATGGCCACGACCAGCAGCGCGTGGATGGCGGTGTCCACCGCCACATCGAGCCAGGCGCCGAATGGTGACTCGCTGAGCGTGAGCCGCGCGACCTCGCCATCGGCGTGGTCGAGGACGACGGCGCCCGCGTAGAACACCAGCCCGACGAGCGCGCGCGCCGGCGTCGCCTGCCAGAAGCACCAGACCGCCCCCAGGCCCACCAGCAGGCTGGCCAGGGTGACCTGGTTGGGCGTCATGCCCGCTGCGACCGCCGCCCGGCTCAGCGGACGCGACAGGCGCCGATGGAAGACCGTGTCGAGCCAGGTGTCGATGGCACTGGCCAGGTCAGCGCAGAGATGCGCCTCCGCCTCCTTCCGGGCCGCGGGCGACACCGCTCGCACGTACCAGCCGGGGCCCGGAATCGCCGCGACCTCCGCGCTCTGGAGGGCGCGCCCGAGCGCGTCTCCCAGCGGCCGACCCGCCGCGATCGACGTCCAGAGCGTCGCGGCCAGGGCCGCGCCGGCAGCGACCACGGGCGCGTCGCCGCCGCGGGAGGCGGTCAGAAGCGCGAGGGGAGGCGCGGTCAGCAGCGGGGCCAGCGCGGAGGGCGGGACGACGGCGGCGGCGGGCAGGAGCAGGAGCGGCCCACCCGGCGGTTTCGCGTCGTGAGCGAGCCAGACGGCGGCGGCGCGCGCGGAGGGGGTGGCCGCGATGGCGCGCTCGACGTGGCTGGCGCGGAAGATGTCCGGAACGTACACCCGGCGGCACCCCGCGCGGACCGCCGCCATCAGCATCCGGAAGGCGACCGGCCGTCCCGCCACCGCGGAACTCGCCGTGCTCGCGTCCGCGGGGCTCGCGAGATAGAGCGCGGCCTCGGTGATCACGCGCCGTCGAGCCGGACGACGTGCGGCAGCACCTCGTCCCGCGCCCGGCGCAGGTCCTCGGCGAAGTCGATCTCGGTCCAGGGCAGGCCGGTGATGTCGACCCACCCCACGTGATGCCGCGCGACCAGCAGGTGCAGGGCGTCTTCGTACTCGTTGAGGCCGTTGCCCTCGGCGATGACGCGCTCGAGCAGGCGGACCAGCTGGGGGCCGGCCTCGGCGCCGCACTTGAAGAAGCCCACGCCCTCGCCCACGAGCTCCCAGGACTCGGGCACGACCTTCTTGCCGAGCGCGATCACCCGATCGCCCCGCGTGTAGTACTTCACCTCCTCACCCGTGTCTTGGAATCCGTGATCGAGGAGGAAGGCGCTGGGAGCCGGCGCCGCCAGCAGGCGGCGCAGGAGCTCGCGGGGAAAGAGCACGTCGGCGTCCATCACCAGGGCGGGCTCGGCGAGGTGCTCGCGCGCGGCGTAGAGCGACAGCACCGAGCCCCTGGTGTACTCGGGGTTGTCGATATAGCGAACCCTCATCCGGCCGAAGCGCGCGCCCGCCACCGCGCGGATCTGGTCCGCGCAGTGACCGACGACGAGCACCGCTTCGGCGACGCCGACGGCCTCCAGGGTGGCCAGCATCCGAGTGAGCAGGGGCCGGTCGCCCACGGGCAGCAGGCACTTGTGCGTCCGGTCGGTGAGCGGCGCGAGCCGGCGGGCCACGCCGGCGGCGAGGATGATGGCCTTCATGTTCCCAGCACGGTGGCGCGAAAGCGGTCGCGGATCGCCGGCGGGGTGTGGGGGATCCGCGGGACCTTCGCCTGCTCCCGTGTCACCTTCACGAGGAGGAAGTGGGGACCGTCCGAGGAAAGCATCGTCCGGAGCGCCGCGGCGACCTCGTCGGCCTCCGTCACCGCCGCCACCGTCCGGTAGCCGGCTGCCCGGGCCACTCGATCGAGCCGGACGTGGGCCGACGCCGACCGCTGGTTGCCGGTCGAGCCGTACGCCTCGTTGTCCAAGACGCAGTGGATGAAGTTGGGGGGAGCCAGCGCGGTGGCGTTGGCGATGATGCCGAGGTTCATCAGGAGGTTACCGTCGCCGTCGAAGACGATCGTGCGCCGTTGGGGGCGGCCGAGCGCCACGCCCAGGCCGATGGCCGAAGCGAGGCCCATGGAGCCGATCATGTAGAAATTCTGCGGGCGGTCGGCGATCGCGCAGGACTCGCGCGACGGGTAGCCGTTGGCGTGGATGGCCGGCTCGTCGCCCAACTGCTTGATCGCCGCCGCGATCGCCTGCATCCGCGAAATCCTCGCCACCAACGGCCTATCCTCGGCGTGGTGGAGCGACCGCACTTCGAGCGCCGGCTTCGCCGGCGCAATCCTCGTCCTGGGGGAGGCCTCGGAGGGGGCCGTCGAGGCCCCCTCCGACGATCGCAAGGGGGCGAAGCCCCCCTCCGAGGAAGATGCCCCCTCCGAATGAAATAGGCCGGGCGGGACGAGCAGCGCGACCGGGCTCATGCGGGCGTCCATCTGCTCCCGCGCCCAGGCGACGTCAGCCTCGAGCGAGTCGCGGGCGAGCACGTGATAGGGAATGCCCAGCAGGTCCAGCAGGCGCGGCGAGATCTCGCCCATGAGAATGTGTTCGGGCGCGTCCTGGCCGCCGAAGCCGCGCCAGGTGACGAGGAGCAGGGCCGGCAGGCCGTACATCAAGGCGAAGGAGGCGAGCGCGTTCAGGCTCGTGCCGAGCCCCGAGTTCTGCATGAGGACCGCGGGGCGCCGACCGGCGAGCCAGGCACCCCCGGCCAGGCCCACCGCCACGTCTTCGCGGACGGCGTCGATGTAGGGGAGGCGCGGATGGCTCTCGAGCGCCGCGATCAGGTCCTCGATCAGCGAGCAGGGTACGCCCGCGAAGAAATCGAATCCCCGGCGCTCCAGCAGGGCGGCGAACTCGCGTCCGGTCACTACGACCTGATCTCGGCCCAGGCGCGCTGGTAGTCTTCGAACGTGTCGATCTCGAGCCAGCCCTTCCACGTGCTCACGCACGTGACGGGGTGGTCGGTCGCCACCAGCGTCTGCAGCAGGTCCGTGAAGGCGGCGTACCGGATGCTGGCCGCCTCGTGAAAGGGCGCGGCGCCCGCGGCCACGGCGCGGGCGTGGGTCTCGCGCGCGAGCTCCACGCCCCGCGGCGAAAACGCCGCCAGCCCGATGAACTCGCCGGTGGCCGCCTCCGGGGCGATGCGCTGGCCGATCAGCACCAGCTCGTCACGCCAGTCCTCGCCGAGCGAGCGGCGGCCGGGCCGGGGCGGGTCGGACGTGACCACCAGATCCACGGGCTTGGCCAGCGGCAGCAGGCGGTCCCGCTGGTCCACCCAGGCGCGGTCCACGGCGATGACGACGTCCCCTTCGGCGCGGAGCACCTTCTCCAGCACCGCGCGCTCGAACAGGATGTCCGAGTAGAGGAAGAGGACGCGGCCGTGCAGCTCGGGCTCGGCCGCGAAGAGCGAGGCGAGCTCGCCGCTCTCGTCGAAGGCATCGTTGTCGTAGAAGCGCACCCCCGGGGCCGTCACGGTCTCCTTGCGGTAGCCGCGGACCACCGCGATCTCCTGGACGCCGCAGGCGCGCAATGTCTCGAGCTGCCGCTCCAGCACCGTCCGCCCCTTGATGTCGAGCATGCACTGGGGCCGGTCTTCCGTCAGCGGCAGGAGCGACTTCCCCGAGCCCGCCGCGATGATGACGGCCCGCACGTCGGAGGCGCCCCGCGGCAGGAACTCCGTCTCGATCTGCTTGAACTCGTCCACCCCGACGTGGCGGTAGATCTCCTCCAGCGTGACGATGTGGGGGGCCAGGGCGTCGAGGCAGCGGGCCCGCCGGAGCGTCGCCAGCGTCTCCTGCACTCCCTTCACGGCGCCCCGCAGCACCTGGTTCGCCCAGATGACGAGCTTGACGCCCGCCGCCTCCAGCTCCTCGAAGGTCACCGACGGGTAGAGGGTGGGCACCACCACGATGGGCGTGGGCCGGTCCCAGAGCCGCATGAACTCGAGCACCTCGGCCGCGGTCGGCGCCTTGGAGTGCATCAGGATCATGTCGGCCCCGGCCTCGGCGTAGGCGTAGGCGCGCCGCAGCGCCTCCTTCATCCCCCAGCCGGCGATCAGCGCCTCGGAGCGGGCGATGATGACCGTCGCCGGATCCCGCTGGGCCTTCCTGGCCGCGCGGATCTTGCCGGCGTGCTCCTCGATCGATGCCAGCTCGCGCCGCATCCCCGGGTAGAGGCTGCACTTCTTGGGAAAGAGGTTGTCCTCCATGCAGATGCCGGCGATGCCCGCCCGCTCGTATTCCTCCACCGTCCGCACGACGTTCACGACATTGCCGTAGCCGTTGTCACAGTCCGCGATGACGGGGACGCTCACGGCGTTGTCGATGTGCCGCGCCGCCTCCAGCGTCTCGGTCATCGTCAGGAGGTTGACGTCGGGCATGGCGCGCTGGGCGGCGGAGACGGTGAAGCTGGACGACCAGACCACGGGAAACCCCGCGGCCTCGATCAGCTTGGCGCTGAGCGCGTCGTGGGCCCCCACCGCGGGGACCAGGCCGGGACGGGCCAGCAACTCGCGGAGCGCGCGCGCCTTGCTCATGTCCGCTTCTTCTCCTGCTCGAGGAACTCTTCCTGTTTGGTCTTCATCTTCTTGACCAGCTCCTGGTAGGACGAGGTCTGGATGATCTTGTTGAACTGCGTGCGGTAGTTGGCGACCAGGCTCACGCCCTCGATGATCACGTCGTAGACGAGCCAGCGCTCGCCCTTCCGCAGCAGGCGGTAGTCGACGGGGATCTCGGTCCCCTGCTTGGTGATGATCTTGGTCTTCACGACGGCCTGGTCGCCCTCGATGGTCTCTCCGATGTAGGTGATCCGCTCGCCGTCGAACAGCTCGACCTTCGAGATGTACGAGCGCTCCAGGAGATCGGCGAACAGCGCCACGAACTCACCGCGCTCGGCCGGCGTGCGCGCCAGCCAGTGGCGCGCCAGCGAGCGCTTGGCGGTCTCGCCGAAGTCGAAGATCTCCTCCGCGATCTTGCGCACCGCCACCCGGCGCTCTGTGTTCTTGCCTTCCTTGTTGAGCTCGGGGTCCTCGAGCGTCTTCACGACCTTGTCGATCTGGGCGCGAAGCTGCTCGGTCGGACCGGCGGCGGCCGCGGGCGCCGGGCGGACCACCGCGGCCAGGGCGAGGGCGACCACGAGCGCGAACCCACACTGTAGCGACGTCATCGGCGGACCTCCCGTTCCTGCGACTACACCTTTCCGAACACGTACTTGGAGATCAGCTCCTCGAGGTCGACGGGAGCCTCGATCTCGCGGATGCGGCCACCCGGCGCGATGAGCTTCTCGGAGGCGCCGGGACTGATGCGAATGAATTTCTCCCCGATCAGGCCCTTCGTCTTGATCGACGCAATCGCATCTTCCTGTAGCTTCACGTCCGAATCGAGCCGGAGGACGACGTGCGCCTGGTAGTCCGCCAACCCGATGGACTCGACCCGTCCGACCTCGACGCCGGCGATCTCGACGCTCGCTCCGGGTCGCAAGCCTCCCACGGAGGGGAATTCGGCCGTCAGCAGATAGCCGCCGCCCGCGAACAAACTGACCCTGCCGAGTTTAATGGAAAGGTACCCCAATGCCAAGATACCCAGGACGACGAAGATCCCCACCGCGATATTCACCTTGGACCGCTCCATCAGCCGCTCTCCTTGAAGGCCATGCCTTGGTCGGGCTCGCCGCGGATGAACTGCTGGACGATGGGATTCCGCGACCCCTGGATCGCCTCCGGCGGGCCGACCTCGACGATCCGGCCGTCGTGCAGCATCGCCACTGTATCGGCGATTCCGAAGATCTCCGGGATCTCGTGGCTCACCATCACCGCGGTGAAGCCGAAGCGCCGGTGGAGATCCCGGATGAGCCCGTGGATGCTGTTCACGAGGATGGGATCGAGCCCGGTCGTCGGCTCGTCGAAGAAGACGATCTCCGGCTCCGTGATGAGCGCCCGCGCGATCGCCACGCGCTTGCGCATGCCCCCCGAGATCTCCTCCGGGAACTTGGGGCCGACGCCCTCCAGCCCGACCTGGGCCAACGCCGCCTCCACGCGCTTGGCGATCTCCGCGTGGCCCAGGCGGGTCTTCTCGCGCAGCGGGAAGGCGACGTTCTGCGCGCACGTCAGCGAGTCGAAGAGCGCGCCTCCTTGGAAGACGACCCCGTATCGCTCGCGGACCCGGTCGACCTCGCGCCGGGAGACGCCGGTCAGGTCGACGCCGCCCACCAGGACGCGGCCGGCGTCCGGGCGCAGGAGGCCGAGCAGGTGCTTGAGGAAGACCGATTTGCCGCCGCCGCTCCGACCGATGATGATCGTGATCGACCCATCGCGCACTTCCAGCTCCAGGCCGCGGAGGACCGGCTGGCTGCCAAAAGATTTGGTGAGCCCCTCGACCTTTATCATAGGCTCGCCGCGATCACGGCAGCACCGAGCCCATGAAGTAGTCCCAGAGCAGGATGAGCACGGACGACAGCACCACCGCCTGCGTCGTCGCCCGCGCCACGCCCTCGGCGCCGCGGCCGACGTAGTAGCCCTTGTAGGTGCAGACCCAGGTGACGAGCACGCCGAAGGACAGCGACTTCCAGAAGCCGGTCAGGATGTCGTCCAGGCGGACGAACGTCTGCATCTCGCCGAAGTAGGTGCCTTCCGAAAGCCCCAGAAGCTTCACCCCCACCAGGTAGCCGCCGAAGATCCCCACCACGTCGAAGATCGCGGTCATGAGAGGGAAGGTGACGAGGCCGGCGAGGATCGACGGCGTCACCAGGTAGCGAAACGGGCTCAGCGCCATCACCGTGAGCGCGTCGATCTGCTCGGTGATCCGCATGATCCCGATCTCGGCGGTGAGTGCCGAGCCGGCCCGGCCCGTCACCATGAGCGCGGCCAGTACCGGCCCCATCTCCCGGATCATCCCCAGCGCCACCGCCGGGCCCAGGAAGGCCTCCGAGCCGAACCGGGAGAGGGTCAGGAAGAGTTGCAGGCCGAGCACCATCCCGGTGAACGCGCCCGTCAGGACGATGATGACCAGCGAGCGGTAACCGATGTAATCGATGCGGTCGACGAAGGCGCGGACCTTGAACGGCGGCGTGACCATGGAGAGGAGGGCGCGCGCGAAGAACGAGCCGAAGCGCCCGAGCGATTCGAGCAGGCCGAGCACCCGTTCGCCCAGCAGCTCGAACGGACGGAGCACCACCCAGGTGGGAGCGTCAGCCATCGAAGGTGCGGCGGTAGACCCCGAGCGCCCAGAGGGGAAAGTACGCGGCGTAGAGGTGGTACTTGAGCATGAAGACGCGGGGGAAGCCGGTCCCGTTCCAGAGCGAGTCTTCCCAGGAGCCGTCTTCGCGCTGCGACCTCAAGAGATAACCGATGCCGGCGTCGATGACGCGCCGGTTGGTGGAGCCGGCCGCCAGGAGCCCCAGCAAGGCCCAGGCGGTCTGGCTCGGGATCGAGTCGCCCTTGCCGGCCAGCTCCGGCCGGTCGTAGCTCTCGCAGGTCTCGCCCCAGCCGCCGTCCGGATTCTGGTGACGCTCCAACCAGCGCACCGCCCGCTGCACGTACTCCTGCCGGAGATCCTCGCCGATCGCGCGCAGTCCCCGCAGCACCGACCACGTGCCGTAGATGTAGTTCACGCCCCAGCGGCCGAACCAGGGGCCGTCGTGGCGCTGCGTGTGCCGGAGGAACTGGAGCGCGCGCCGGGAGGGCTCGAAGTCCGGTCGGTAGCCACAGGTGCCGAGCAGCTCCAGCCCGCGGCCGGTGAGGTCCTCGGTGGAGGGATCGAGCAGCGCGCCGTGGTCGGCGAACGGGATGTTGTTGAGGTAGAGCCGCTTCTGGTCGGTGTCGAACGAGGCCCAGCCGCCGTCGGTCGCCTGCATACCGAGGAGCCAGCCCAGGCCGCGCTCCTGAGCCGTCCGCACGCGGTCGGGGTCGAGGCCGCGGAGCTTCTCGAGCGCCATGAGCACGATGGCGGTGTCGTCCAGGTCCGGGTAGTAGTCGTTCGCGTACTGAAAGACCCAGCCGCCCGGCTGCACGTACGGCCGCCTCACCTGCCAGTCGCCGGGCACCAGCACCTGGCGATCGAGCAGCCACTCGCCCGCGCGTCGCAGCGCGGGATGGTCGGGCTCGAGGTCGCTCTCGACGAGCGCGTTGATGGCCAGCGCCGTGTCCCACACCGGCGACACGCAGGGCTGGTAGTGGATCTCGTCGGCATCCTCGCGCGCGAGCGCCTCGATCTCCTTGAGCTGGCCACGGATCAGAGGATGGTCGTCGGGATAGCCGAGCAGTCGCAAGGCCAGCACCGCGTAGGCCATCGCCGGGTAGATCCCGCCCAGCCCGCCGGGCACGGCCAGTCGCTCCTCCAGCCACAACCGCGCCGCCTCCACCGCGCGCTTGCGCAGGGGCCGGGGCGAGAACCGCTCCCAGATCTTGAGACCGTCGTCCACGGCGATGAAGAAGCTCTTCCAGAACAGCGCGCGCCACGAGAACGGCTCGGGCACGCGGGAGAAGCGCAGGCTGGTCTGCTCGCGCGGCACCGGCCACAGCTCGTCGAGGGAGAGGTGAGGCGGGAGCCACTTCACCGGCTTGCGGTCCATGATGATGAGCAGCGGCACGATCACGGTCCGCGACCAGTACGAGACCTCGTAGATGTTGAACAGGAAGAACGGCGGCGGCAGCAGCATGATCTCCACCGGCATCGCCGGCACGCCGTTCCAGTCGTACTCGCCGAAGAGCGCCAGCTGGATCTTGGTGAAGACGTTGGCCCGGGCCGGACCACCCATGGCCCGGATGCGCTGGCGGGCCCGAACCATGGCCGGATCGTCGACCGCCACGCCGGCCATCTTCATGGCGAAGTACGCCTTGATCGTGGCCGACAGATTGGTCGGCCCCCCCTCGAAGAGATTGAAGCCCCCGTCGGGGAGCTGCCGCGACCTCAGATACCGCACCGCCTTGAGCTCCCGCTCCCGATTCACCCGGTCGATGAGGTGACCGAGCAGCAGGTACTCGGACGTGATCGTCGTGTCGGCTTCCAGCTCGCCGACCCAGGCGCCATCGTCGGCTTGACGGGAGAGGAGGTGGGCCTGGGCGCGGGAAATGGCTTCGGGGAGCCCTGTCACGATCGCTGATGGTAACATGCGGATTCGTCGCGGAAAACCCAATGGAGCTGCTCGTCGGCACGATCGTGCTGCGCCCCTATGTCTTCGGCTTCCTGGCGGCGTTCCTGGCCGCCGGGGCCGCCGACCTCGGGTGGCGCCGCACGCTGCTCTTCGCGGCCGGGGTCTGGCCGGTGGCGTGGCTTGCCGAGTTCTCCTCGACGCGCGTGGGCGTGCCCTTCGGGCTCTACCACTACACCGCCACCACGCGAGGGCAGGAGCTCTACATCGCCAACGTGCCGTTCATGGATTCGCTCTCGTTCACGTTCCTGGCCTACGCGGCGTTCTGCCTGGCCCGCGCGGCCCTCGCCGGTCGGCGGGTATCCCGCCTGGCGCTGGCTGGGTGCACGGGGTTCGTGATGATGCTTCTGGACGTGGTGATCGATCCCCTCGCCGTGCGCGGCGACCGCTGGTTCCTGGGACGGGTCTTCTACTATCCGGAGGGCGGCGCCTACTTCGGTGTCCCGCTGTCGAACTTCGCCGGGTGGTGGCTGGTGGGGGCGGTCGGCGTGGGCGCGTATCTGCTCGCGGGAGGAGCGGGCGCAGCCCCCGGAGACCGCCGCCTCTGGCCCGGCATCGCGCTATACTACGCGGTGCTCGGGTTCAATTTGGCCGTGACGGCGTGGATCGGTGAGTGGCCGCTCTTCGGGGTGGGCCTCGCGCTCCACGCGCTCAGCGCGGTCTCTCTGCGCGCGGTGCGTCTGACCGCCGAGAGGGGCGGCGGTTTCGGAGCGAGGGGGGTCGAGAGCGCATGACTGTTCCGCTGTCGCAGATGTGGACCGTGGCGACGTACGTGCTCCAGCAGAAGCTCAAGGGGCAAGCGCGCTATCCGCTCGTCCTCATGCTGGAGCCGCTGTTCCGGTGCAACCTGGCCTGCGCCGGCTGCGGCAAGATCCAGTACCCCGCCCACATCCTGAAGCGGCACCTCACGGTGGAGCAGTGCCTGCAGGCGGTGGAGGAGTGCGGCGCGCCGATGGTCAGCATCCCCGGGGGCGAGCCGCTGATGTACCCGGAGATCGGCCCCCTGGTGAAGGAGCTGGTCGTCCGGAAGAAGTACATCTACCTCTGCACCAATGCGATCCTGCTCAAGGAGAAACTGGAGGAGGGGATGTTCGCACCCTCGAAGTACCTCTCCTTCAGCATCCATATGGACGGCCCCCGCCAGGAGCACGACGAGTCCGTCTGCCGCGAGGGCGTGTACGACGAGGCGGTGGAGGGGATCAAGGAGGCGCTCCGGCGGGGCTTCCGCGTCACCACCAACACGACCCTCTTCGAGGGCGCCAGCCCGCTCCGCATGCGCCAGTTCTTCGACGAGATGATGGACCTCGGCGTCGAGGGGATGATGATCTCCCCCGGCTACAGCTACTCGAAGGCGCCGGACCAGGAGCACTTCCTGCGGCGCCAGCGGGCCAACGAGCTGTTCTCGACGATGCTCGCCCGGGCCAAGCGGCGGTGGCGGTTCAACCAGTCGCCGCTCTTCCTGCAGTTCCTCATGGGCAAGCAGGACTTCGAGTGCACGCCCTGGGGCAATCCGACCTACAACCTCTTCGGCTGGCAGCGCCCCTGCTATCTGCTGCAAGAGGGGTACGCGTCGACGTTCCAGGAGCTGATGGAGACGACCAGGTGGGATCAGTACGGCCGCAAGAGCGGCAACCCGAAGTGCCGTGACTGCATGGTTCACTGCGGGTACGAGGCCACCGCGGTGGATCACACCTTCAGTTCCTGGCGCGGCTTCAGGGACTCCGTCGTCGCCACCGTCACCGGCCGGCTCTGATGGTCGTGCGAGTCGCAGGCCGGCCGGGGGCTGGGGCCCCCGCGTCCGAGACGAGGTTATGACGGAAGAGCGGTCCGTCGAGGGCTGGTCGCCGACGATCGGCGCCGGCGTCACCCTCGACGAGGTGATCGACCTCGCCTTCGATTATCGCGGGGACGTCACGATCGTCCGGCGGGACGGCACCGAGGTGGTCGGCTACGTCTACAACCGCAACCGCGACGTGCCCGAGCCGTTCTTGCAGCTGTTCGACCCCACCGGCGCCTCGCACACCCTGCGTTACGCCGCGGTCCGCACGGTCCGGTTCACGGGCAAGGACACGGCGGCCGGAAAGTCGTACGAGGCCTGGCTCCGTCGCAAGGCCCAGGCCGAAGAGTCCGCACCGCTGGCGTGACGCACGTCCTCGTGCTCACCGCCGTCGACCTGGAAGCCCGGGGCCTGGCCCGGCACCTGGGCCTGGCGCCCGTGGGCGACGCCCGCTGGCCGCATTATCGTGGGGGCGCGCTCGAGATCGCGGGCATCGGCGTGCGCGGAACCTGCCTGGAGGAGCGCGTGGCCGGCGGTCCTCCGCCCTCGCTCGTCGTGTCGGCGGGCGCTTGTGGCGCGCTGGCGCCGGATCTGGCCGCGGGTGATCTCGTCGTGCCCGAGACCGTGATGGCCCCCACCGGGGCCCGGCACGCAACCGATCCCTGGCCCGGGCTCCTCCGCGCCGGCGCGCTCCTCACCGTAGCCGAGCTCGTGGAGACCCCCGCCGCCAAGGCCAGGCTCTGGGTGGCGACGGGCGCCCTGGCCGTCGACATGGAGTCCGCGACGATCCTGGCCTGGGCCCGCGCGCGCGGCGTGCCGGTCGTCGTCGTGCGCGGCGTCGCCGACACGGCGCAGCAGACGGTGCCCGCCGATCTCGCCGCGCTGGTGGAGCCCGGCGGCGGCGTCCGCGCCGGGCGGGCCCTGCGCGTCGCGCTGGGGCGCCCGCGCGCGGTGGCTGACGCGGTGACTCTCGGGCACGGCACCGCCGCCGCCCTCAAAACCGTGGCGGCCGCGCTGGGAAGGATCGCGCGGTCATGAGGGTCGTCGGGCCGAGCGGGTCCTGTCCGGGTCGCGGCCCCCGTCCGGCCTCGTTGTCGGTGGCTTGCGTTGCGGGTGGGGCGGATCAACCCGTCGCGTCCGGCGTCATATCTCACTGCTTTCCGCGCGTGGTGCCACGCGAGGGCCGGACGGGAACCGCTCCCCCGCCACCCGCTCGACCCGACGACCCTCATGCCTGAGGCGCTCGTCACCGGTGGCACCGGCTTCGTGGGCGCCAACGTCGTGCGCGAGCTTCTGCGCCAGGGCGCGACGGTCCGCGTGCTGGCGCGGTCGGGGGGCGACCGGCGCGCGCTGGCCGGGCTCGCGGTCGAGATCTGCGAGGGCGATCTGCGCGACCCCGCCTCGCTCCGCCGCGCGGTCGCCGGCGTTCACACCGTGCTCCACGTCGCCGCCGACTATCGCTTGTGGGCGTCGCGGCCGGAGGAGCTTTTCGTCACCAATGTCGAAGGCACGCGGGCCATCCTCGACGCCGCGGCCGAGGCCGGGGCCAAGCGCATCGTCTACACGTCCACGGTCGGGGCGCTGGGCATCCCCAAGGACGGCAGCCCGGGGACCGAAGAGACGCCCGTGTCGCTGGCGGACATGGTCGGCCCTTACAAGGCCTCCAAGTTCCTGGCCGAGCAGGTGGCGCTCGAGCGGGCCCGCGCCGGCGCGCCCGTGGTCATCGTCAATCCGTCGGCGCCGGTGGGCCCGTGGGACGTCAAGCCGACGCCGACCGGGCAGATGATCGTGGACTTTCTTCGCGGCCGGATGTTCGCCTCGCTCGACACGGGGCTCAACGTCGTGCACGTGCGCGACGTCGCCCGCGGTCATCTCCTGGCGGCCGAGCGCGGGCGGGTCGGCGAGAAGTACATCCTGGGCCACGCCAATCTCCCGCTCGCCGAGATCTTCCGCCTGCTCGCCGACATCGCGGGGCTTCGGCCCCCGTGGCTCCGCATCCCGTACGCGATCGCCTGGCTGGCCGCCGCCGGCATGGAGGGCGCGGCACGCCTGACCCGCCGCCGCCCGCAGGTGTCGCTGACGGCGGTGCGCATGGCGCGCAAGCGCATGTTCTTCAGCCCGGCCAAGGCGGTGCGGGAGCTCGGGCTGCCTCAGACCGACGTGCGCGAGGCGCTGGTCGACGCGGTCGAGTGGTTTTCCGAGCACGGCTATGTGAGGCAGGGGGCGACCAGGCGCGCCGCCGTGACATGAGCGCCACCGACCTGGTTTCCCGGCTCACGCGCCGGAGCCGCTCGAACTTCTATTACGCCTTCCTCACCCTGCCCCGGCCCCGCCGGGAGGCGCTCTACGCCGTCTATGCGTTCTGCCGGACCGTGGACGACATCGCCGACCTGGGGCTGGAGCGGGGCGCCGATCCGGCGACGCTGCGGGAGGAGCTGGGACGCTGGCGGCGCGAGGTGGCCTGCGGCTACGAGCCGGGCGGCGTGCCCCAGCACCCCATCGCGCAGCGGCTGGCCGCCGCAGTTCATCGGTACGCCATCCCCCGCGAGGCGCTGGAGGCGATCATCGATGGCGTCCAGATGGACCTCGCCGGCGTCACCTATGAGACGATCGAGGCGCTCTACCCGTACTGCTACCGGGTGGCCTCCGCGGTGGGCCTGGCCTCCATCGAGATCTTCGGTTACACGGATCCGCGCGCGCGGGAGTACGCGGTGAACCTCGGGATCGCGCTGCAACTCACCAACATTCTGAGAGACGTGGGCGCCGATGCCCGCGCCGGGCGTGTCTACCTGCCGCAGGCGGACCTGCGCGCGTTCGGCGTCAGCGTCGACGATCTGGGCGCCGGCCGCTACACCCCCGCCTTCGTCGGCCTGATGGAGCGGCAGGCCGGCCGGGCCCATGCCTTCTACCGCCGGGCCCGCGCCGCCTTTCCTCCGGCCGACGCGCGCTCCCTGGTGGCCGCCGAGATCATGGGGCGCATTTACTACGCGCTGCTCGGAGAGATCGAGGCGCGCCGGTTCCGGGTCTTCGACGAGCGGATCACCGTGACCAGGCGTCGCAAGCTCGCGATCGCGCTCGCCTGCTGGACGGCCGCGCGCCTGCCGGGCGCCCCGCGCCTCCGGGGGGCCACGGCATGAGAGCCGCCGTCTTCCGGGGCGCGGGGCGCCTGGCGACCGAAGAGTGGCCCCGCCCCTCGATCGGCTCCGGGGAGCTACTGCTTCGGCTGCGCGGGTGCGGGCTCTGCGGCTCGGACATCGTGAAGATGCTGGCGCCGACGACGGCGGCGCCGGCCGTCTTCGGCCACGAGATCGTCGGCGAGGTGGTGGAGGCCGGCGCGGGCGTCGCGGACTTCGCGCCCGGCGACCGTGTCGTGGCCGCCCACCACGTGCCCTGCGGCGACTGTCACTACTGCCGGCGCGGCAGCCACTCCATGTGCCCGGCCTTCAAGATCAGCCACCTCGACCCCGGTGGGTTCGCGGAGTACGTCCGCGTGCCCGCCCCCAATGTGCGGCACGCGACCTTCAGGATCCCGCCGCACGTCAGCGACGAGGCGGCGTCGTTCATCGAGCCCCTCGGCTGCTGCCTGCGCGCGGTGCGGCGCGCCGGTGTCGAGACAGGCGACACGGCCGTGGTGGTGGGGCTGGGCTCGATCGGGCACCTCTTCGTCCCCCTGCTCCAGCGGGCCGGCGCCACCGTGGTCGGCGTCGACGACGCGGGTCACCGCATCGACTTCGCCGAGCGACTCGGCGTGGAGGCGCTGCGCCCGACGGCCGCCCGGGGGCGGATCGACAAGCTCTCGGAGGGCCGGGGAGCCGATCACGTGATCGTCACCGGCGGCGCCGCCGAAGTGCTGGAGTGGGCGGTGCGAGTTGTCCGGGACGGCGGGAGCATCCATTACTTCGCCGGCGGTCACGGCGACGCGCTGCCGATCGCGCTCGACACGCTCTATCACCGGGAGCTC
This sequence comes from Candidatus Methylomirabilota bacterium, assembly GCA_036001065.1. Lineage (NCBI taxonomy): Bacteria > Methylomirabilota (SeqCode) > Candidatus Methylomirabilota bacterium. The sequence continues at coordinate 12,330 of DASYUQ010000169.1, read as the reverse complement.
ACCATCTCCGCGACCTATTCGTCATCGCCGGCGGATCTGGCGGAGTCGTCTCGACTCATCACGGGAGGCGAGATCGGCGTGGCGCGGCTGTACACCCACCGGGTGCCGTTCGAGCGTCTCGGCGAGGGCGTCGATCTTCTGCGCACCCATGATGCGGTCAAGGTGTACGTGACGCCATGAGGGCCGTGGTCTTCCACGGCCCCGGCGATCTCCGCTACGAGGACCTGCCCTGGCCCACGCCGGGGCCCGGCGAGATCGTCGTCAAGATCGACGCCGCCCTCACCTGCGGCACCGACGTGAAGACGCTCCGGCGCGGGCATCCGGTCATGATCCCCCGCGTGCCCACCGTCTTCGGCCACGAGCTCGCCGGCACCGTGACCGCCGTGGGCGCCGGGGTCAACGGTCTCCGCGACGGGGATCGCGTGGTGGCGGCCAACTCCGCGCCCTGCGGCGCCTGCGCGTTGTGTCTCGGCGGTCGGGCCAACCTGTGTGAGGACCTGCTCTTCGTCAACGGCGCCTACGGTGAGGCCATCGTCCTGCCGCCGCGTCTGGTCCGGCGCAACGTCGTGCCCCTGGGCCGCGCGCTTTCGGCGGCGCGGGCGGCGTTCGCCGAGCCTCTGGCTTGCGCGCTGCTCGGTATCGAACGAGCCCGTGTCGAACCCGGGCAGACCGTGGTCGTCTTCGGCCATGGGCCGCTCGGCTGCCTGCTCGGCATGGTGGCGGCTTCCCGCAAGGCGCGCGTGATCCTGGTGGGCAAGCGCGGCTGGCGATTCGAGCGGGTGCGCGCGCTGGCGATCGGGGAGTGCCTCGACGCCACGGCCTCGGCCGACGTCGTGGCCGACCTCCGGGCGGCGACGGCGGGCCGGGGCGCCGATGTCACCGTAGACGCCACCGGCCGGCCGGAGGTATGGCAGCAGGCGATGGCGGCGGCGACCCGGGGTGGGACCGTGGTATTCTTCGGCGGCTGCGCGCCGGGGACGACCGTGCCCCTCGATACACGGCGAGTACACTACGACGAGCTCACCCTGGTCGGCGCGTTTCATCACACGCCCGATCTGATCCGCCGGGCGGTCGAGCTCCTCGATTCGGACGCGCTGAATCCTGATGGCCTCCTCACGCATCGCATGGGGCTGGAGCGCGTCCAGGAGGCGCTCGAGCTCATGGCGAGAGGGGAAGCGTTGAAAGTGTTGATCGAGCCGTGACGCGGCCGGCGAGGGGCCTCGGGCTCGCGCTGGTCTGGGCACTCCTGGCGACGGCCGAGCCCGCCCTGGCGTTCGACCCCGACGAAACGTACCAGAAGGGGACTGTCATCTTTTCCCTCGAGGCGGGGGGCGGCTCCCAACAGAACCTCGACGGCCAGGACATCCAGACCGGTCTCGATCTCTGGTACGCGGGCGTGCGCGCGTCGCTGCTGCCCTTCGCGCCGCTGGGGAACGGCATCTTCCACGGGGCGCTGGAGATCGGACTGGAGCCGATCTACCAGCGGTACACCGACCCGGTGGCGGCGTTCTACGCCGGTCTCGGCCTGGTGGGCCGGTACCACTTCCTGTCATTCGGGCGCTTCGTGCCCTACGTGGAGATCGCCGGAGCCGCGGGGGCCACCGACCTCAAGGTCAGCGAGATCCGATCCGAGTTCGCGTTCTGGGTGGTCGGCGGCGTGGGGGCTTCGATCTTCATCACCGACAACACCGCGATCTACGCCGGCTACCGCCTGGTCCACATGTCCAACGGGAACACCGAGACCCCCAACCGAGGTTTCGAGGCGCATACGGGCCTGGCGGGCGTATCATTCTTCTTCAGATAGGAGCCCCATGGCCACGTCCATCGCCGAAATCGTCCTGGCCGGTCCCCGAGGCTTCTGCGCCGGGGTGGAGCGCGCCATCGACATCGTGGAGCTGGCGCTGGAAGTCTGCCGACCGCCCGTCTACGTCCGGCGAGAGATCGTCCACAACGGTTACGTCGTGGAGAAGCTCCGGGCCAAGGGCGCGGTCTTCGTCGACGAGCTGAACGAGGTTCCCGACGGCGCCACGGTGATCTTCAGCGCTCACGGGGTCTCCCCGGCCGTCCGGGAGAACGCCGGCCGCCGCGGCCTGCGGGTGATCGACGCGACGTGCCCGCTCGTTACCAAGGTGCACCTGGAGGCGATCCGGTACGCCCGGGAGCACTACTCCATCATCCTCATCGGCCACGAGGACCACGACGAGGTGATCGGCACCCTGGGCGAGGCGCCCGACCGCATCTTCGTCATCGATAGCGTCGCCGAGGTCGAGAAGCTGGAGGTCCCCAACCCGAAGAAGATCGCCTACCTGACGCAGACGACGCTGTCGGTGGACGACACCCGCGACGTCATCGAGGCGCTCCGGCGCCGGTTCCCCAAGATCGTGGGCCCGTCCCGGGACGACATCTGTTACGCGACGCAGAACCGCCAGGCGGCCGTGAAGACGGTGGCGGGCGACGTGGACGTGCTGCTGGTGATCGGGGCGGCCAACAGCTCGAACGCTATCCGACTGGTCGAGGTGGCGCAGTCGGCCGGCACGCCGGCCTATCTGATCAACAATGTCCAGGACGTCAAGCCCGAGTGGCTGCAGGGCGCCCGGCGGATCGGCGTGACCGCCGGCGCGTCCACGCCCGAGATCCTGGTCACGGAGACGGTGGCAGCGCTCCGACGGGGCGGCGCGGCGGTGCGGGAAGTTCACGTTGTCGAGGAGAACGTGAGGTTCGGGCTGCCCTCGGAGCTCGAGCACATGGCTCGGGAGCGGGAGATCACACTGCCCTCGCGGACCGTCATGCGTCAGTCGATTTAATTTCGAAGGGGCCTCCACGGCCCCCTCCGATTCCTCCCCCCGGACCGGGTTGCGCGGGCAAAAGCCCGCGCTCGAAATGCCGTCTCAATCGCGCCCGCGCGATGCGTGGAGGTGTCCGGCGAGGATTCCCGCCTCGCCCATCCGGTGGTAGTCCTCGACGGTGAACCGGCGCCGCGTGAGTTGCTCGCCCATGGCCTCAACCGATCAGATCCCCGACGGCGACGGTCACATCGGAAAAGGCCAGCGGTCCGAGGCGCTGCCCTCGCTCGACCACGGTGACGTCAAGGTAACGATCGCCCTGCGCCGGGCGGTACATCTCGACCCGGTCGAAGGTCAGGTCCACGAGCCAGACCTCCCGGATGCCGACGCGCGCATAGAGGGGGATCTTCACGCGGCGGTCCAGCCGGAGCGTCGTGTCGGCGACCTCGATCAGGAGCAGCACATCGGCCGCCAAGGGATGACTGGTCGTGTAGAAGTCGTCACGCGGGTGGAGGAGCATGACGTCGGGCTGGAGCTCGGTGTCTTCCTTCGGGAACTGGACGGGATTCTGGACGCGCACGATCGCCCGATCCCCAAGCCGCGACGTCCACAGGCGATTCAAGCGGTCAACGGTGCCAGCGTGCCGCGCGCCGACCGGCTCGCGGACGACGATGTCCCCGGCGATGAGCTCGATCCGGCTGTCCTCCGCGAGGATTCCGGCCTCGCCCATCCGGTGGTACTCCTCGACGGTGAACCGACGCCGCGTCAGAAGCTCGTCCATCCCTGCCTCGGCCGCATTCTACCGTGGCCGGTGGTACCGATGGCCGTCGGGATTCCGATACGCCGGGTCCAGGGCGCCGTGCAGGCTATACTCCGGGAGATGAGCTTCCTCACCCACGTCGAGTGCACCGTGTGCGGTCACCGCCATGACCCCAAGCGCCTGCTCACCGTGTGCGAGAGGTGCAGCCAGATGCTGGCGGCACGCTACGACGTCGAGCGCGTGAGGGCCCAGGTCAGCAAGGAGGCGCTGCGCGGTCGGCCGCCGGGGATGTACCGGTTCCGCGAGCTGACGCCACTGGATGACGGCGAGGAGCCGGTGACGCTCGGCGAGGGAGGCACGCCGCTTCTACCGCTGCCGCGACTGGCCGCGCAGCTCGGGCTGCGCCACCTGCTGGCGAAGGACGAGGGCCAGAATCCCACCGGCACCTTCAAGGCCCGGGGGCTCGGCATGGCGATCACGCGGGCCCGGACGCTGGGGGCACGGGGCTTCCTCATCCCGTCGGCGGGCAACGCCGGCGGCGCGGCGGCGGTGTACGCGGCACGGTGCGGCCTGCCCTGCGCCGTGATCGTGCCGCGGGACACGCCACCGGCGGCGGTCGCCGAGGCGCTAATCGCCGGCGCGCATGTCTTCACGGTCGAGGGCTCGATCGCCACCGCCGGCAAGATCGTCGCGAGGGCCGCGCCCCAGATCGGCTGGTTCGATCTCTCGACGCTCAAGGAGCCGTACCGTCTCGAGGGCAAGAAGACGATGGGGCTCGAGCTGGCCGAGCAGCTCGACTGGACGATGCCCGACCTCCTCATCTACCCCACCGGCGGCGGCACCGGCCTGGTCGGTATCGCCAAGGCCTACGAGGAGCTGCGCACGATGGGATGGCTCCCCGGCGCGTTGCCGCGCTTCGTCAGCGTGCAGGCCGAGGGCTGCGCGCCCGTCGTCAAGGCGTGGCGCGAGGGCGCCGAGACCACCAGCGCCTGGGAGAGCCCGGTGACCCACGCGGCGGGGCTGCGCGTGCCCTCTCCGTTCGCGGGACGTCAGATGCTCCGCGTGATCCGCGAGAGCAAGGGCGAGGCCCTGGCCGTGAGCGAGACCGCCATCCGCCAGGCCCAGCGCCTGCTGGCGCGGCTTGACGGCGTCTGGACGGCGCCGGAGGCGGCGGCGACGGTCGCGGCGCTGATTCAGCTGAAAGACCGGGGCGCGCTCGCCGCCGATGCCCGGATCGTCCTTGTCCTCACCGGAAGCGGGATCAAGAACGAGCCCCCACCGTTGCCGCGGGCCACGGATCTGGTAGGCTCCGAAGACGACATCGTCGCGCGCGTCCAGCAGGTCCTCACGCGCTGAACCGGAGCTCGAGCGCCGGCTCCGCCGGCGCGACCTATCCTAGTGCCGTTCCAACTTGTTGATACTAAATCTGTCCACGAACGACGTACACGGTGCCTTCCTAGGCGCGAATAGTTGGAACGGCACTAGGGGGAGGTCTCGGAGGGGGCCGTCGCGCCCTTGGGCGCGCCCGTGAAGGCGCCCCCTCCGACGAGGACGGGGGACGGAGTCCCCCTCCGAGCAAATATGGTAGCATCTGCCCCACCGCATCGCTCGGCCCCAGGAGGTCGTGAATGACGATCGAGATCGGCAAGATCCGCAACGTCGGTGTCGTGGGGCACGGCGGGGTCGGGAAGACGTCCCTGGTGGAGGCGCTCCTCTTCTCCGCCGGCGCCGTGACCCGGCTGGGTCGGGTGGACGACGGCACCACGACCACCGACTTCGACCCCGATGAAATCAAGCGGAAGATCTCGATCAACACCGCCCTCGCCCACTGCGACTGGAAGGGCCATCGCATCAATCTCGTGGACACGCCCGGATACGGCGACTTCATCGCCGACGCGCGGGCGGGGCTGCGGGTGGTGGAGGCGGCCATCGTCGTCGTGGACGCCGTCGCCGGGGTCCAGGTCCAGACCGAGAAGGTCTGGAAGTTCGCCACCGAGTTCGGCCTGCCCCGCGCCGTCGTGGTGAACCGCCTCGACCGGGAGCGCGCCGACTTCTTCCGGACTCTCGACTCGCTGGGACGCCGTCTCAAGGGCCGGCTGGTGCCGCTCCACGTCCCGGTGGGGGAGGAGAGCGGCTTTCAAGGCTTCGTCGATCTCATCAAGATGAAGGGCATCGTCCACGCCGACGGCAAGCCCAGGGAGACGGACATCCCGGCCGAGGTCGGCGACCGCGCCAAGGAGTACCGGGAGAAGCTCGTGGAGGCGGCCGCCGAGACGGACGATGAGCTGCTGAACAAGTACCTGGAGGAGGGCTCGCTCGGTGAAGCCGAGATGCTCAAGGCGCTGCGGGCCGGCATCGCCGAGGGCAAGCTGGTCCCGGTCCTCATCGCCGCCGCCGCCAAGAACATCGGCGCGTCCGCCCTCCTCGATCTCTTCGTGGAGGCCTTCCCGTCGCCGGCCGACCGCGGCGGGGTGAGCGGGACGGACCTGAAGACCAAGCAGCCGGGCACGCGCGCGCCCGACCCCAAGGCGCCCGCGGTCGCGCTCTTCTTCAAGACACTCAGCGATCCCCACGTCGGCAAGCTCAGCCTCTTCCGCGTCTTCAGCGGCACGCTGAAATCGGAGTCGCAGCTCCTGAACGTCTCGCGCGGGGCCAAGGAGCGGATGAGTCACGTCGCCTGGCTGCAGGGCAAGACCCAGAAGGCCGTGGAGGCGCTCGGTCCCGGCGAGATCGGCGTCGTCGCCAAGCTCAAGGAGACGCTCACCGGCGACACGCTCGCGGACGAGGCCAACCCCTTCGAGCTGCCGCGCATCACCTTCCCGGAGCCGGCCATCTCGTTCGCCATCCAGCCCAAGACCCGCGGGGACGAGGACAAGATCTCCAACGCGCTGGCCCGCATTGCCGAGGAAGACCCCACCGTCCACTACCACTTCGATCCCGAGACCAAGCAGCTCCTGGTCTCCGGCGTGGGCAATCTCCACGTGGAGATGGTCGTCGAGCGCATGAAGCGCAAGTACAACGTGGACGTCAATTTGTTACCGCCCCGCATCCCCTACAAGGAGACGGTGAAAGGCCGGGCCGAGGGGCAGGGCAAGTACAAGAAGCAGACGGGCGGGCGCGGGCAGTACGGCGACGCCTGGCTCAAGGTCGAGCCGCTCCAGCGCGGCGCCGGCTTCGAGTTCGTCGACGACATCTTCGGCGGCGCCATCCCGCGGAACTATATCCCCTCCGTCGAGAAGGGCGTGCGTGACTGCATGAAGCGCGGCATCCTGGCCGGTTACCCGGTGGTGGACCTCAAGGTCACGCTCTACGATGGCTCCTACCACGACGTGGACTCGTCGGACATGGCCTTCCAGATCGCCGCCTCCATGGGACTCCAGAAGGTCTTCATGGACGCCCATCCCATCCTGCTGGAGCCGATCATGAACGTCGAGGTGACCTGCCCCTCGGAGGTGGCGGGCGACGTGATCGGCGACCTCAACTCGCGCCGGGGGCGGATCGTGGGGATGGAGCCCGCCGGCGAGACGGCGGTCGTCCGGGCCCAGGTGCCGATGGCCGAGATGCTGACCTACGAGCCCTCGCTACGCTCCATGACGGGCGGCCGTGGCGCCTACTCGATGGAGTTCTCCCACTACGAGGAGCTGCCCGCGTTCCTCGCCGAGAAGGTCGTCAAGGAGACGAAGGCCGAGAAGGCCGAGAAGCACTGACCGGTGACGCGCCGCCAGCTCCTCGTGGCCGGCGGCCGCGTCCTGCCGGTGGCCGTCAAAGTAGCCGCTCAGAACCGGAACGCGACCCCGCCCGAGAAGAAGTAGTCGGCCTCGCCCTTGGTGAGCCCGACGCCGACCGAGCCGGTGAGCTTCATGACCCTGGTGAGCCGGTACTCCGCGCCGAAGCGCAGCCCCCAGGGATCCACCTGGTGCGGAGAGATGGCCTCCGCGCCGTCGAGGAATGCAAAGACGCTGAGCGGCTGCGTCACGCTGTAGGCCGCCCCGATGGACCAGCCGAAGGAATTTTGGAGGTCCGTCCCGGAGGGCGAGCCGATGAACGTGTAGGCCAGGGTCAGAAATCCCGTCCAGCGCTCCCGGAAAGTCTTGGCAAAGTCGAGGCCGAGCGTTTCGTCGAATTCGCCCGTGCCCAGGCCCCGACCCTCGTCGGCGGTGGGGAACTTGATCTTGACGTAGGGCGCGACCTCGGGGAGCACCTCGTGCTCCTCCAGGATGATGTAGGACCCCCGCAGCAGGATATCGCCGACGCCGTCCTCGGTGGTCCGCCCCCGGCTTCCGCTCCGCACGGCGACGCCGCCGCCGGTCACGGTGACGTTCTCCGACGTCTGGCGGATGTACGGCACGGTGAGCTTCAGCTCGAGCCGGTCCCAGGCGGCGCCGAAGGTGAACGGCACGTAGGCGATCGTGGTGTCTTCGTCGGTGCCGTAGTCCCCGCGCGAGTAGTTGAAGGAGGTCGAAAACAGCCAGCGCGGGTCCTCGGCCAGGGCGGGAGTGACGCCGACGAGGGTGAGCACGGCCGCAATCATGACAGCGCAGCAGCGCATACTTGGTCTCCCGTCGGGATGATGGAGTCGCCTGTCAGCGGGCGGTCTCGGGCCTCAGGATAGTCACAGGGAGCTCGGCGTTACAACTGGGCCTTCCCAAAGGAACCGGTACCGGCGCGGCCGAGGTTGCCGCGCCGGTGACCGGCGGTTCATCAGCGTCCGGCCCGCTCCGCCCGCTCGGGCTTCTCGGGCTTGTCGGGCTTGCCCGGGCGGTCGCTGCGCTCGGGTCTCTCGGCCTTCGCCGCCCTGGCGCCTTCGGCGTGTGCGACTTCCTTCTGCGTCTTCTTGACCTTGCTGAGCACGCGCCCGAGCTTGAGGTCGAGGTCATGGGCGATCTGGCCCCAGCCCTGGCCGGCCGCACGTCGATCCAGGATCGTCTTCATGGCGTCCTGGTCGGTCATCCCGCGCTTCGGCAGCTCGTCCGCCAGCGCGAGGGTGATGGCCACCTCGCCGAACCCGAGCCCCCGATTGCGCAGGCTCGTGACCACCGACTCATCGACCTTGAATTCCTTCGCGATGGCCTGCGTCACCCGCCGCTGGCCCTCCGGAGTGGATCCGGCCGCGGCCGCGCCCGCGTCGACGCGCTTGGCCTCCGCCTGGAGCTGGGAGGCGCGCGTCTGCTCGCCCGCGTTCACCGGTTGGGCGAGGGCGCGGACGGCGTGATCGGTCCGCTTGACGTCGCGTCGCACGGCACCCAGCCGCTCGATGCCGAGGACCTTCGCGATCTGGCCCCAGCCCTGCCCCGAGCGTTTCATCTCCCGGATCTGATCGATCGTGTAGAACGTGCTCCCCGACTGGCGGGAGTAGAGGGCCAGAAGATTCGTGATCTCGCCGTAGCCGAGCCCCTTGCTCCGGAGGCTCTGGACGTCCTGGAGCGTCAGGGGTCGCGCGTTCGGGTCCGTCGCCGACGACTTCACCTGGACGGCGGAGAATTCCTCGGCGATCCGGCGGGACACGCGCGCAGAGTCCGCGCGACTCGCCGAGGCGTCGATCTCCCTGGCCTCTTTGCCGAGCTGCGTCTCGGTCTCCGCGGGCTTCTGCGCTCCCGCCGGAGCCGTCACGCCGAGGATGAGCGCGGCGATGAGGAGAACGCTCCAGCGCCTCAACCCCACGATGGGCTGCTCGTATTCCATTGCGCCACCTCGTTCATGCGGCCCGCCTCGGCCATCCGGGCAAGCCCGAATTCGAAACCGCCTGTGGGTTTTGCACCGCTCGTGCCAAACTGTGCGGGCGGCGAAATCGTGCTGATTTGACGAGGGTTCCGCCGCGCCTCCCGCAGAGGCCTCGGGAGGGATCGGTGTCAGCACGCCGGACACTGCCGAGTGTTTCCGATCGGTTCCGGCAGCAGGGGGTTACGACCCGCGCAGGCGCGGGTCGAGCACATCGCGAAGGGCATCGCCCAGCATGTTGAAACCGAAGACGGCCAGCGAGATGGCCACGCCCGGCCAGACGGCCATCCAGGGCGCCCGGAACATGAAGGTCCGGCCCGACCCCGAGAGCATCGCGCCCCACGACGGGTACGGCGGCGGCACGCCGAAGCCCAGGAACGACAGAGCCGACTCGGCCAGGATCACGCCCCCCAGCCCGATCGTCGCCAGGATGATGATCGTCGCGGCGACGTTGGGGAGGATGTGGCGCAGGAGAATACGCGCGTGGGTGGCGCCCATCGCCCGCGCGGCCTCCACGTAAACGTTCTGGGCCGTCGCCAGCGTCGCCCCCCGGATGACGCGCGAGCTGTTGGCGGCGATGATGATGGACAGCGACAGGATCACGTTGAGGAGCCCCGGCCCCAGCACGGCCATCACGGACAGGATGATGATGAGGAAGGGGAACGACATCCAGGCGTCCACCACGCGCTGGACGACCATGTCGTAGGCCCCGCCGAAGTAACCGCTCGACACGCCGACGGCGGTGGCGACCAGCGTCCCGATCAGGATGGTGGCGAATCCCACCGTCACCGACACGCGCGCGCCGTACACGATGCGGCTCCACATGTCACGTCCCAGGTTGTCGGTGCCGAGCCAGTAGGCCAGACCCGGCGGCTTCATGCGCGCGCCGCGGATCGTCTCGTCGTAGCTATAGGGCCCGATCCGCTCGGCGAAGACCGCCATGACCAGCAGGGCCCCGATGATCAGGCCGCCGAGGGCGCCCAGCGGCTTGCGCCGCCCGAACCGCCCCACCGCTCGCAGCAGCCGGACGACCGCGGCCGCTCGGGCACCACGCGCTACGGGATGATCGCGCTCGCGCGCCGGCTTCGCCGGCGCAACCGAGGGGGGGAGGTTGGGAAGGGGGGCGGAGCCCCCCTCCGAAGTAAGCGGGGGGGAGGTTTCGGAGGGGGCCGCCGAGGCTCCCTCCGACCTAGTAGCGGATCCGCGGATCGAGGACGGCATAGAGCGCGTCGACCGTGAGGTTGACGAGCACGATGGAGGAGACGACGACGAGGTTCACGCCCTGGATGACCGGGTAGTCCCGCTGGTTGATGGCATCGAACAGGAACCGCCCCATGCCGGGCAGGCCGAAGACGGTCTCGATGATCACGGTCCCCCCGATGATCTGGCGACCTGGATGCCCAGCACCGTGAGCATCGGGATGACCGCGTTGCGCAGGCTGTGCTTGAGCACGATCACGCGCTCGAGCCCCTTGGCTGGATGATACCCCGCCGTCGCCGCTGGTCAAGGCGAGATGCTACAATCCCGCTCGAAATGAAGGGGCTCTTCGCCGCGCAGTATGACGCGATGTTCCGCCGGCCCTGGCCCGTGTGGGGCGCGGCCGTGCTGGTGGCGACGGTGAACGTCTTCCTTTTCGCCTTCGATCGCCCCTGGACGGCTTCCGACGGCATGCGCAACTGGGGGGACTGGATCCTCACCGGGCTCGGCGCGCTGCACCGCCCGGACTTGATCGCGCCGTGGCTCTACTCGGGAGCGCTGCTGAACACCGGCGTGCTGCTGGGCGGCCTGGTGGCGGCGCTGCTCAGCTGCGAGTTCGCCCTGCGGGTGCCGCCGCCCGGAGAGCTGGTGAAGGGCGCGCTGGGCGGCCTGCTCATGGGCGTCGGCGCGATCCTCGCCTTCGGCTGCAACGTCGGCGGCTTCTTCTCGGCGACGAGCGCGCTGTCGCTGGCGGGCCTCGGCATGATGCTCGGTCTGGGCGCCGGCGCCTTCCTCGCCCTGCGGTATCTGGTGTGGGAGATCGAGCACTACCCGTCGTGGTCCAGCGGCCGCGCGCGCGTCTTCGGCGCGGCGCGGGGCCCGAGGCGCAGCCGTCAGCCGCTGGTGGGCGGGCTGCTGCTCCTGCTGCTCCTGCTGGTCCCCTTCGCCTACAGCGGCGCGGGCTACGTGGCCCAGGGCATCTTCCTCCTCTTCGGCGCGGCGTTCGGGGTCATCTTCCAGCGCTCGCGCTTCTGCCTGGTCCGCGCCTTCCGCGAGCCCTTCATGACGGGCGACGCCGAGCACACGCGCGCCGCCGCGCTGGCGTTGACCCTCAGCATGCTGGGCTTCGCCATCCTCAAATTCACCGACCTCAAGGACCGATCGGAATGGGTGTTCGCGGCGGCCGGCGCCGGCGCGCTGGCGGGCGGCCTGCTCTTCGGCATCGGCATGACGCTGGCGGGCGGCTGCGGCGTCGGGTCGATCTGGCGGGCCGGCGAAGGACAGGTGAAGCTCTGGGCCGCGATCGCCTGCTTCGCGCTGGGCGCATCACTGGCGCGGCTCGCGCTCACGCAGACCGGGCTCACCGGGAAGCTGGGCGTCGCCGTCTTTCTCCCCGCGGTGCTCGGCTGGGCGGGGGCCCTGATGCTGATCGTCGCGGTCATGGCCGCCTGGGCCGTCGCCGCGACCTGGAACGAACAGTCGGGGAAGTTCAGCACATTGGTGTGAAGCCTCCACACTCGACAACGGGAGGAGCAGCGTCATGACAGGAATCACGCGCCGGGAGTTCCTTCGCGCGTCCGGAGCGGGTATGGTCGGCGGCGGCCTCGCGGGTGGTTGCGCGCAGGCGATCCGGGGAGACATGGGACCCAAGACCGGCAAGCGCGTCGTCGTGATCGGCGGCGGCTGGGGCGGCGCGACGGCCGCCAAGTACGTCCGTCTCGCCGACCCCTCGATCGAGGTGATCCTACTGGAGCCGAACCGCACGTTCGTCTCCTGCCCGTTCAGCAACCTCGTGCTGAGCGGGGTGCGGACGATCGACAGCCTCACGTTCGACTACCGCGGGCTGCGGCGTCACGGCGTAAGCGTGCGCCA
>DASYUQ010000168.1 GCA_036001065.1 Candidatus Methylomirabilota bacterium | reverse complement strand
CTTTCCGTCAGCGTGCAGCTTGATTCGGGTGCGGAGGTCGTGCGTCGTTCCGGTGTAGAGCCGTTGATCTCGATCACTCCGCAACACGTACGTGTAGTACACGGCGCCTCCCTTGGCGCGAATAGTTGGAACGGCACTAGGCGCGAATAGTTGGAACGGCACTAGACGGCCGCGGTCGCGTACCGGCGGCGGAGGCGGTTGCGCAGACTGATCGCGACGAGATTCATGAGCATCACGATCGCCAGCAAGAGCAACGTCGTCGCGAAGACCATCGGGCGGGCGGCGTCCACGTTCGGCGACTGGAAGCCCACGTCGTAGATGTGAAAGCCCAGGTGCATGAATTTTCGCTCCAGGTGGACGAACGGCCAGAAGCCGTCGATCGGCAGCGAGGGCGCCAGCTTGACGACGCCGGTGATCATGAGCGGCGCGACCTCGCCGGCCGCGCGGGCCATCGCCAGGATCAGGCCGGTGAGGATCGAGGGCAGGACGGCCGGGAGCACCACCCGGAGCGTCGTCTCCAGCTTGGTGGCGCCCAGCGCCAGGGACGCCTCGCGCAGGCCGCCCGGGACCGCGGCCAGACCCTCTTCGGTCGCCACGATCACGACGGGGATCGTCAGCAGCGCCAGCGTGAGCGACGCCCAGAGGATGCCGCCGGTGCCGAAGGTGGGCGTGGGGAGCGCCTCGGCGTAGAACAGCCGGTCGATCGTGCCCCCGACGAAGTAGATGAAGAACCCGACCCCGAAGACCCCGAACACGATGGACGGGACCCCGGCCAGGTTGTTCACGGCGATGCGGACGGCGCTCACGAAGGGGCCCTGCCGCGCGTACTCGCGCAGATAGAACGCCGCCAGCACTCCCAGCGGTGTCACCATGATGCTCATGATGACGACCATCATGACCGTCCCGAAGATCGCGGGGAACACCCCGCCCTCGGTATTCGACTCGCGGGGATCGTCCGCCACGAACTCCCAGAACTTCGCCAGATAGTACCGGCTCTTCGCCAGCGGGCCCATGGCGTTCGGGAAGTACACGTCCACGACCTGGGCCAGTGCCACCTCCTTGTCTTTCCCGCCCTCGGCTGCGACCACGACGCTGGCGCCCTGCGCCTTCCGGAGCGCCGCTAGCCTCGCTTCCTGCTCCTGGTAGCGTGTCTGGAGCGTGGCCATCTCTCGTCGGAATTGCTCGACCCGGGGTCCCGTGGTGACTCCCCGGAGCTCGAGCCGCCGGAGCCGTAGCCGCGTCTGCTCCTCAGCGTAATTGATCGCCCCGATCTCGCCGGTCTCGATCCGCCGGATCTCCCTCCGGAGCCGGGCCGCTTCGGGTAGCCGCTTCCGGAGCTCCGGCCAGCCGGGCCCCGCGCCGGCGGCGATGGCGTGGCCGGCGTCGCGGACCTCCTTGAGGGTGCCGACGAGCGGACCCCACTCGCTCCGCTCGACCACGAGCGCGTCCGGGCGGTACTCCTGCTTCGCGATTCCGGCCTCCTCGACCCACCGGAAGTCGGCGCCGTACAGGTCTCGATTGGCCACTTTCAGCTTGATCCGGTACTGCCCGGGCTTGCCCGGCACGCGCTCCCGCTCGGCGATCTGGCCGGCCAGCACCGTCCCGTCACGGAGCGTGACGCGGGCCACGGCCTTTGGCCAGAAGAAGCCCAACGCGTTCTGGGCGATGATCCCGATGAGGCCGGCGACCATGAGGAGCGCGAGGGCCAGCGCTCCCGCCGTCAGCCAGATGAACGGATCGCCGCTGCGCCAGAGCCGCTTCACAGGTACCGGTACTTCCTTCGGAGCCGGAGTCGCACGACCTCGGCCGCCGTGTTGACGGCGAAGGTGAGGCAGAAGAGCAGCAACGCTGCCAGGAAGAGCACCCGGAACAGGGTGCCGCCGTCCGGGGCCTCGGGGAGCTCGACCGCGATGTTCGCCGAAAGCGCCCGAAAGCCGCTGAAGATGCTCCAGTCCATCACCGGGGTATTCCCCGTCGCCATGAGCACGATCATCGTTTCACCGACCGCCCGCCCGAAGCCGATCATGACCGCCGAGAAGATGCCGGGGCTCGCCGTCGGCACGACGACGCGGACGGCCGTCTGCCAGCGGGTGGCGCCCAGGGCCAGGGATCCCGCGCGCAGATGCTGGGGCACGTTGGCGAGCGAGTCCTCGGCGATCGTGAAGATGACGGGAATCACCGCGAAGCCCATGGCGATCCCGACGACCAGCGAATTGCGCTGGTCGTAGGTGAGTCCCAACGCTCGCAGGAGCCATCCGTGGTAGTCGCCCCCCAGAAGGGTCGCCTCGATGGCGCCGCCCAGAGCGAACGCCGCCCAGGCGCCCGCCGCCACCACCGGGATCAGGAGGAAGACCTCGGTGCCCGATCGGAAGCGCTGCCGTAACCCGGCCGGCACCGTCCGGTAGACGAGCAGGCCCGCGAGGATGGCCACCGTCAGCACCGGGGGCAGGACGAAGAGCCCGGGGACAACGCGCTCCACGAGGGGCGCCAGCCAGAGCCCGGCCAGAAAGCCCAAGACGACGCTGGGCAGCGCCGCCATGATTTCGACGACCGGCTTGACGTAGCCCTTGATCGCGGAATGCATGAACTCGCTGACGTAGAGCGCAGCCAGGAGCGCCAGCGGCACCGCGACGAGGAGCGCGTAAAAGGTGCCCTTGAGCGTGCCGTAGACCAGCGGCGTGAGGCTGAGCTTCGCCTCGAAGTCGTCGGAGCCACCGGTCGATTGCCACACGTAGGCAGGCGCCGAGTACCCCTCGTACCAGACCTTGCCGAAGAGCGTTCTCAGCGTGACCTCGGGGTTCGGATTGTCGACCGCCCAGTGGACCAGCCGCCCATTCGTGTCCAGCGCGAGCACGCCGTCCGCTTTCGGCGCGAACACCAGCGCGCGCAGTGGGCCGCCGGCGTCCATCCGCAGGAGCGTCGCGCCCGAGGTGCCGTAGCTCACATGGAGCCCCCCGGACACGTCGGCGGTGACGAACCCCTTATCCCGCGTGGACGGTCCGATGGCGACGACCGGGGCCCGATGCCGCGCGAACTCGTGGAGTCCGACCATGCGCAGCGCGCCGCCGTGGGGCGGCGGCACCACCTGCCACGTCGACACGCCGCCGCCCTCGTCGCCGACGACCAGCGTGCGGTCGCCGATCAGGAAGTCCACGACGCTGACGCTCGCCCCCGAGGGGACGTGAGCGACGTCGGCCCGGGCCGGACTCGCCCGGTCGCGCAGGTCGAACCGGACGATCTGGCCGCGGGATGTACCGATGAAGAGGTCCTCGCCACGGCCATCGAGCCTCAGGGCCGTGATCGCTCCGTCGACCTCCACCGGCAGCCGCTCGACCGACGCCCTCTTGGTGGCCGTCCCGATGAGCGCCTTCGTCTCGACGACCGTCTGCAGCATCAGCTCGGTCGGCCCGGTCTGGGCCACCGTGAGCTGACCCGACGCCGGCGTCGCCGCGGCCAGGCGGAGGATCGGCCGGCGCGCCGAGGGGGCGAGGGCCCACGACTCACCGAAGATTGGTGCGGGTGTCACTGCGCGCCGGCCGTCCTTGAAATCGACCTGGAATTTCACCTCGAGCGGGAGCACACGGCCATCGGTCGTGCCGATCAGGTAACGATCGCGCCCCAGCGCCGCCACCGACGCCACCCGGCCCTCTCCGAGCGTCGGGAGGGGCACGGCGGTGATGGCCCGGCCGTCCCCCAGGGCCACGAACCGAAGGACGCCGTCGGCGGTCAACGCGTACGCCACTTCGCGGTACTCGTCGACGCCGAGCCCGGAGGCGAGCGGCGCCGAGGCCAGGCTCGACGTGCCGAGGAGTCGAGCCGCCGGCTTCCGGAAGAGCGGGAAGACCTCGGCGGTGATGACGATGAGGATCATCAGAATCGAGACGATGATGCTGAGCCCGCCCAGCGCGACCAGCCGGGTCGCCCAGCGGTCGAACCGCATCCGGCGATCCGTGCGCGCCTTCGTGAGGACGAGCGGGCGAGCCGCGCCCGCCGGCCCGCCCGCCCTCAGCGCTCCGGTATCGATCGCCACCTACTGCACCTTGTTCAGCTCTTCCTTGGCGATGGCCGCCGGGATCGGGAAGTACCCGTCCTTCACGACGACCTCCTGGCCCTCTCTGGACAGGACCAGCTTCACGAACTCCCGGGTGAGCGGGTCGAGCGGCTTCCCCGGCGCCTTGTTCACGTAGACGTACAGGAACCGCGCGAGTGGGTAGTTCCCCGAGTACGCCTCGTCCATGACGGCCTCGTGGCACTTGTCCTTCTCCGTCGTGGCGAGCGGGACGGCACGGACGCCGGCGGTGGCGTAGCCGATGCCGCTGTAGCCGATCGCGTACCGATCGACCGTGGCGCCCTGGACGACCGAGGCGGATCCGGGCTGCTCCTTCACCTCGTCCTTGTAGTCGCCGTTCTTCAACGCGTGCTCCTTGAAGAAGCCGTAGGTGCCCGAGGCAGAGTTGCGGCCGTAGAGGCTGAGAGGCCGGCTGGCCCACTCGCCGGTGAGGCCGAGCTGGCTCCACGTCCTGATGTCCTCCCGGTAGCCCTGGCGGCGCGACTTGGAGAAGATCGCGTCGACCTGGGGGATAGTCAGGCACTTGATCGGATTGTCCTTGTTGACGAACACCGCCAGCGCGTCGACCGCCGTCCGGATGGGCGCCGGCTTGTAACCGTACTTCTTCTCGAACTGGTCGATCTCCGTGCCCTTCATCGGCCGCGACATCGGGCCGAGCTGGGCGGTGCCGGCGATCAGGGCGGGAGGCGCAGTGGACGAGCCCTTGCCCTCGATCTGGATCTTCACGTTCGGATAGAACTTGTTGAAGGTCTCGGCCCAAAGCGTCATGAGGTTGTTGAGGGTGTCCGAGCCGATGCTGGAGAGGTTGCCACTCACGCCCGCGACCGCCTTGTACGGGGGCAACGCGGGATCGACCTTGACCTCAGCCCCGGCGTTCCCCGCGCCCAGCGCGATGGCCACCAGCGCGACCGTCATACTCCGTCTCCCGTTCGTCCTCATTCGGCTCCTCCTCTTCCCTTGGTCGAATGATGCCTGGTCACTGTTTCAACCAGGTGGCCGTCGTGTTAACAATGCGTTACGACGCGCGCTGGCCGCCTTCGCGGAAGCGGTATCCGATGCCCCGGACGCTGTCAATGCCAGGGCCCTGGACTTTGGCCGCCAGGAACTTCCGACGCAGCCGCAATTCGCCCGGCTCGACGTTCAGCGGGACCTCGAAGGCGTAGCCGTGCGGTTGACCCCAACGGGGCGGACCCTCCGTCGTCTCCTCGCAGGTGAGCCAACCGCGGAAGCCGAAGCCGATCCCGCCGGCGCAGTTGACGATGGTCCCGTTCAAGCTGATGTAGTCCTGGACGAGCCGGTGCCGGCGCTCATCGTAGTCGAGCGTCACGTTGCCGCCGCCGCCGAGGGGGTCGTAGCGCGTTTCGGCCGGGCCGCCGACGGAGCCCTGGCCGGGCGCTGCCCGATCTTCCTGGTTGCGGATCAGACGGACGACGTGCCGGTCGGTGGGATGGGCGAAGGCCGCCATGCCGTCGTGGTTGACGGGGACCGGGTTGCCGTCGGCGAGGGGGTTCCCGATGATGCTGAACGCCCGGTAGTGGAATCCGTGGGGCAGGGCCAGGATCGGAAACGTGGCGAGGTCCGGAAAGCCGGCCGCCGCGATGTCGGCCGTGTTACTGGGCCCGACCGGCGTCAGCGGGCCGTACCCGCGTCCACGCATGTCGCGCCCGCTGGCGGCCAGCGCCGACCGGGCACTCAGACGACCCAGGGCGGTGAGGCTCAGAACAGTGCCGCCGGTGAACAGGGCCGAGCGACCGAGGAAGGCGCGCCGGCTGAGACCGAGGTGTGCGTCGCGCGTCGTCATACTCCATCTCCTTTCGTTCGGGTGAGCCCGGGAGAGCGGATGCGTCATCCGCCCGGAGTATGACCGTGGACGATGACGGCTCGATCAAGCGGCCGTGAAGTTTTTGTGGCGCGGGCAGGAGGGGCGCGGTCTGACTATCCCTTGGTCGCTGACGGCAACGTGAAGCGCACCGTCGTGCCCCGTCCCTCCACGCTCTCGATCGCCAGCTCCCCGCGGTGGGCCATGACGAGGTGCTTGACGATGGCCAGCCCGAGGCCGGTGCCCCCCAGCTCGCGAGACCTCGCCTTGTCGACGCGGTAGAAGCGCTCGGTGATCCGCGGAAGATCAGCGCGGGGGATGCCGACCCCGGTATCCACCACCGAAACCTCGATCTTCCCGTCACCGACCGGTCGGGCGGCGATGGTCACCTGGCCGTCCTCGGACGTGTACTTGACTGCGTTGTCGACGAGGTTGATCAGAATCTGGGCCAATCGGTCGCGATCCACCAGGACGGCGGGGACATCGGGCCCGATGTGCGTGGTGAGCGTCAGCCGACGGCTGGCGGCGCGAGGCCGGACGATCGCCATCACGGACTCCGTCACTTCGCCGAGTCGTGTCGGCTCGATCTTCAGCGACACCTTGCCCAGCTCGATGTTGGAGAGATCCGTGAGATCGTTCACCAATCGACTGAGGCGCTCGCTGTGATGCGCCACGATCTCAAGGAACTTGCGCGCGTTCTTGCGCTCGTCGAGGGCGCCACCCAGCAGGGTCTCCACGTATCCCTGGATCGCGGTGAGCGGTGTCCGCAGCTCGTGCGAGACGTTGGCGACGAACTCGGTCCGCACCTGCTCGAGACGGCGAAGCTCGGTGACGTCGTGAAGGACCATGACGATCCCCGCCTCGCCGCCCAGGCGCAGCGGCACCGCGTTGACCTGGGCCACGCGCTCCCCGACCCCCGCCAGGCGCAGCTCGCGACCGATCACCGCGCCGGGGACCGCCCGGCGGGCCTCGCGGAAAATCTCGTGGAGCCCGGCATCGCGGACCACCTCGAGGAACGGCTTGCCCTCGGCGCGGCCCGGGCGGGCGTCGAACATCCCGCGGGCGCGCTCGTTCATCAGCACGATGTGGTCGCGGCCGTCCACGGCCACGACGCCTTCGACCATGCCGTCCAGGATGGCGGTGACCTTGGCCTGCTCGTACTCGAGGTCCTCGATCTTGTCGCGCAGCCGGGCGGTCATGGCGTTGAGCGCGCGCCCCAGGGTCCCGATCTCGTCCACGGAGCGGACGGGCACGCGGACGTCGAACGCCCCCTCGGTCATCTGGCGGGCGATCTCCTGCATCTCGACGACCGGCCGGGTGACCCGCCGGGCGACGAAGAGCCCGATGCCGGCGGCCACCGCCAGCGCCACCAGGCCGCCGGCCAGCATCACGCGGTGGACGGCGGCGTGGGACGCCGTCACCACCGACAGTGGCAGGGCCAGGCGCAAGACCGCGATCACCCGCCCCCGGTCGCGCACCGGCAGCGCCGTATAGAGGAGGGGCGCGTGGAGCGTCGCGCTCTGGCGGAGGTCGTGTCCGAGTTGCCCCGCGCGCGCGGCGCGCACCTCCGGTCGATCCGCGTGGTTCTCCATGCGCGAGAGGTCGGCCAGGGAAAGGCCGGATTCGCCGAGGACGCGGCCATCCATCGCGATCAGCGTCACGCGGGCGTCGGTGGCCTGAGCCGCGCGGGTGACGAAGGCGTGGATTTCTCCGGTCGAGGCGCCCCTGGCCGCCCGCATACGGGCCTCGTCGTGGAGGAGCCGGGCGGCGGTGGCCAGGCGCGCCTCGACCGAGCCCACGGCCAGGGCTTCGAGGGCCCGGTTCAGATAGAGCCCGGCCACCAGCGACGCCACGCCCACGAACCCCACCAGGGTGAGCGTCAGCTTGATCGCGATGCGCCGCCGGAGGAACTCGAGCAGGCGCATCACTCGGTCTCGAACCGATAGCCCGCGCTCTTCACGGTCACCACGCGGTGGCCCTCGTCCCCGAGCTTGGCGCGCAGGCGGCGAACGTGAACATCCACCGTGCGGGATTCGATCTCGTCGGCTCGCGCGTATCCCCAGACTCGGTTCAACAAGTGCTCCCGCGTGAGCACCCGCCCGGACGCGTCCAGCAGCGCTTCGAGCAGCTCGAACTCCTTCGGGGTCAGGGCCAGGGGCTTGCCGTGGAGCGTGACCACATGCCGCGCCGGATCGAGCACGAGCCCGCCCGCGACCAGCTTCCGCTCGGTCTGGGGGCGTGTCGCCCGCCGCAGGACCGCGCGGACACGGGCGACCAGCTCCTTGGGCGAGAAGGGCTTGACGACGTAGTCATCGGCGCCGATCTCGAGCCCGACCACGCGGTCGACCTCGTCGGTCTTGGCCGTCAGCATGACGATGGGGATCGCCGCCGACGCCGGGTCGCTCCGCAGCCGGCGGCAGACCTCGAGACCGTCCATTTCGGGGAGCATCACGTCGAGCACGATGAGATCGGGCGCGCCGGACTTGACCGCCCGCAGGGCCTCGGGGCCGGTGGCGGCCGTCCGGCAGCGAAATCCGTCGCGCGCGAGATGCAGCACGACGAGGCTCCTGATGTCGGGCTCGTCGTCGACGACGAGAACCTCCTGGCTCATGGTGCCCTCGCGCGGCGGTGGCGCTCCTTGATCTTGCCCGGTCCGGGGCGACTGGGCAACCGCCCGACCCGGCCCCGTGATCGTGCGTCTCCCCCTTGAGGGACAAGGGCGCTACTCTTACCATATCCGCCATGGCCGCCTTCGCTGCTCAAGATCCGAACTTCGAGGCGCGCGTCCGCACGAGTTTCGACCGACAGAACCTCAATCGAACGATCGGCGCGCGCCTGGGCAGAGTGGCTCCGGGAGCGGTGGAGATCGAGCTGCCGTTTCGCGAGGCCCTGGGGCAGCAGCAGGGGTTCATCCACGGGGGGATCGTCGCCGCGATCGTCGATACCGCCTGCGGCTACGCGGCGTTGACTCTGACGCCGGCCGACGCCGAGGTTCTCACCGTCGAGTTCAAGATCAACTTCGTCGCCCCTGCCCAAGGGGAGCGGTTGCTCGCGCGGGGACGGGTCGCCAAGGCCGGACGCACGCTGAGCGTCTGTACGGGCGACGTCGTCGCCGTGAGCGACGCGACCGAGAAGCTGGTCGCCACCATGCTGGCGACGATCATGGTGGTCAGTCGCGGCCGCGGTGATCCCGCCCCGGGAGCAGCATCGCCCACCGACGAGCCGTCACCGTACGCTCGACCGGCATGCGATCGATCGCTCGTCCCCGAGGCCTCCGTGGTGTCCGTGCCGAGGCCGCGGCTGGAGGCAAAGGCTCCGGGAGATCGTGGGACAGGCTAGGCTAGGCCGCGGTCAGCGCGGCGAAGCTCGTGAGATACTGGCACGGCCCCGCCCGGCCGTGTTATAGTGATCGAGCCTGGCGTTCGTGCGTTCCCGTCAGACCGCGTCTCCGGTGCTTCTTCCGCGTTCTGGGGCGTGCTCACTTGGCGGAAGGCTGGAAGGGGGCGCCCCAATGGCGCACAAACTCTTCATCGGCGGTCTTTCCTTCTCCACCACCAGCGAGCGTCTTCGCGAGTTGTTCGCCCAGGCCGGTAGCGTCGAGTCCACCGCCGTCGTGACGGACCAGACCGGGCGGTCCCGCGGCTTCGGCTTCGTCGAGATGTCGACGAGCGAAGATGCCGACAAGGCGATCGCCCAGTTCAACGGCCAGGACGTCGACGGCCGGCGACTGAAGGTCGAGCGCGCGAAGGCGCCCGGCGCTGGCGGTGGCGGACCGCGCTCGGGCTCCGACCGCGGCGGGTCCGGTCGCGGCCGCTGGTAGCCTCGCCCCGCGCCCCGAGAGGCATGAGGCGGGAGCAGCGCTCCCGTCCCGGCCGTTCACCGGCTCCGAGGAGCGTCGAATGAACGTGATGGCATTCTCCACTCCGTCCCGCCCCGACTGGCGCTGGCGTATCGTCAACAACGCCGGCGAGGTGGTCGAAGAGTCGCACAGCACGTTCCGCTCGATCGGCGCCGCCGTGGCCGAGGGGCGGGAGCGAATGAAGGAGCTCAACGTCGACGATCGCTCGGTCCGCCCGCGGCCGTTCGGTCGGACGACGTCCCACCTGCGGCGTCGATGAGTCGCCGTCGGAACTACGGCTTCGAGCGCCGGCGCCGCGAAGATCTACGAAAAGCCCGGCAAGAGGCCAAGCAGCAGCGCAAGACCGAGCGGGATGCCAGCGGCGCCGCCGGGCCCGAGATGGGCGAGGTCCAGGATTCCGGCGCGCCCGAGGGGCGCTGGGAGTGGTTCTCGCCGAGCCGCAGCCGCACCGTCACGACGGAGCCCAAGACCCGACCGCCCGACGATTCCCCCAACGACTGGGTGCTGCTGACGGACGTCGCCGAAGAAAAAAAAGAAGACTGAGCTACTTCCTCTCCTGGGCGACGGCGGCCTCGGCGGCCTTGAAGCCGACCTTGCTGTGGGTGCCGTCACAGAACGGCTTGGTCGTCGAGCCCCCGCAGCGGCAGAGGGCGATGCGGGGGCGGCCGGTGGTATCGACGCGCGCGCCCGTCGGATCGTAGATCTCGACGTCGCCCTCCACCACGTAGGGACCGTTGGGACGGCAGGTGATCTTGACGGTCATCGCGTCCTCCTCCTGAGCTGTGCTGCCGTCGTACCATACCACGCGCCTGTCCAGGCCCGGAGGTAGACTAGAACGTCCATGAAGGAGCCCGGCGCGATTCTCCTCGTCGCCTGCTACGAGCTGGGCCACCAGCCGCTGGCGGTAGCCTGGCCGGCGGCGTTCCTGGAGCGGCGCGGCTACGCGCCCGCCGTGATGGACGTCTCGGTCGAGCCCTTCGACGTCGAGCAGGTCCGGCGCGCGCGCGTGGTGGCGATCTCGGTGCCCATGCACACGGCGCTACGCCTGGGCGTGGGCGTAGCCGCGCGCGTGCGTCAGGTCAATCCCTCCTGTCACATCTGCTTCTACGGACTCTACGCGACGCTGAACGCGGGCTACCTGCTCGCCCACGGCGCCGACTCCGTCCTGGCCGGAGAGCTCGAGCGGGCGCTGGTCGAGCTGGCGCAGACGCTGGAGGCCGGCGAGCGACCGGCGCCCGGGAGCCCGTGGCTCGAGAAGCTCGACTTCCCGCTGCCCAGCCGGGTGAAGCTGCCCTCGCTGAAGAAGTACGCGCACCTGGAGCGCGAGGGACGGCTCGAGCTCACCGGGTACGTCGAAGCCAGCCGCGGTTGCAAGCACCGGTGCCGCCACTGCCCGATCCCGCCCGTCTACGGCGGGCGCTTCTTCGTGGTCCCCCGCGAGGTCGTCCTCGCCGACGTCCGCCAGCTCGTGGAGGCCGGCGCCACCCACGTCACGTTCGGCGACCCCGACTTCCTCAATGGGCCCGGCCACGCGCTGGCCGTGGCGCGCGGGCTGCACGCCGAGTTCCCCGCGGTGACCTTCGACGTCACCGCCAAGGTGGAGCACCTGCTGCGCCACCGGCGGCACCTCGGCGAGCTGGCCGGGCTCGGCTGCGTGTTCATCGTCTCGGCGGTCGAGTCGCTGAGCGACACGGTCCTGGCGCACCTCGCCAAGGGCCACACCCGCGCCGACGTGATCGAGGCGCTGGGCGCCGTGCGCGCGGCGGGCATCGCGCTGCGGCCGACCTGGGTCCCTTTCACGCCGTGGACGACGCTCGACGACTACCGCGAGATGCTCGACTTCGTCGAACGCGAGGGGCTGATCGATCACGTCGACCCCGTGCAGTACTCGATCCGGCTGCTCGTTCCCCCCGGCTCGCTGCTCCTCGAGAGCCCGGCCATGCGCCCGTATCTGGGCCCGCTGATCGAGGGCTCCTTCTATTACCGGTGGATGCATCCCGACCCGCGGATGGACCGGCTGCAGGAGGGGGTCGCCCGCCTGGTCGCCGAGGCCGCCGACCGCAAAGAGGACGCGGCGGTCACCTCGGCGCGCATCCGGGCGCTGGCCGACGAGGTGGCCGGGCAGCCGTCGCGTGCCGTGCCCATGCCTCTGCCTTCCGACCGCAAGCGCCCGCCACGGCTGACCGAGCCCTGGTTCTGCTGAGCGGAGCCGACCGAGGGCCAGTTGGCCCTCGCCGAGCGAGTCGGGCCCTGATTGGCGGAGCTCGGTACGCCCTCCTCGACCACGCTATCCACTGAGCATCGCGTGCCCTCTCGCTACTCGGGCCTCCGGCAACCCCCTGAACCACGGGTCTCGGAGGGCGTACCCAGCCCCGCCACATCCGCCCGACACGCGCGGCGCGGGCCCAGCAGCCCACGGTCGGCTCGCTCCGTTCACGCATCATCTGGTACCATACGCGATTGAGAGGTGACGTCATGACCACCGAGAGCACGGACAAGAACGGGGACCTGAGATCGCGGGTGCAGGACCTCATCGACACGATGATCAATCCCGCGGTGGCGGGGCACGGCGGCTATGTCGAGCTGATCGACGTCCAGGACAACCGCGTCTATCTCCAGATGGGTGGGGGCTGCCAGGGCTGCGGCGCGGCCGACGTCACGCTCAAGGCGGGGATCGAGCGGCTGCTCAAGGAAGAGCTCCCGGAGATCGCCGAGGTGCTCGACACGACGGACCACGCCGCCGGCAGCAACCCGTACTACACACCCGGCAAGGCCTGAGCATCGAGCGCCGGCTCCGCCGGCGCAATCGAATCCTCGGGGGAGGTCTCGGAGGGGGCCGTAACCTCCGCCCCCTCCGATGGTGATGGCCAGGCTGCTGCTGCTCCTGCCCACGACGACGTACCGCACGGAGGCTTTCGTCGACGCCGCGCACAAGCTCGGCGTCGATCTCGTCTGCGCCTCCGAGCGCCCGAGCACTCTCGAGGAGCTGGCCCCCGGCACCCTGCTGACGCTCGACTTTGCCGACCCTGAGGGCGCCGCGGCCAGGGTCGCCGAGTGGAGCCGGGGGCGGTCGCTCGACGCCGTTGTCGGCGTCGACGACCTCACCACGACCGTGGCCGCGGCGATCGCCCACCGCCTGGGCCTGCGCGCGAACCCCGTGGCCGCGGTGGCCGCCGCGCGGAACAAGTACGAGATGCGCCAGTGCCTGGCCGCGGCCGGGGTGCCCGTCCCACGCTTCCGGCGCCTGGCGCTGAAGGACGATCCGTTCACGGCGGCGCGCGGCGTGGCCTTCCCCTGCGTCCTCAAGCCGCTGGCGCTCTCCGCCAGCCGCGGCGTGATCCGCGCCAACACCGTGGACCAGTTCATCGCCGCCTTCCGCCGAATCGGGGCCATCCTCCGTCGCGACGACGCTGCGGTGAGCGGCGAGGCCGCCGAGTACCTGCTCGCCGAGCAGTTCGTCCCGGGGCTCGAGGTGGCGCTGGAGGGGCTCCTGGTCGGCGGCACGCTCCACACCCTGGCGCTCTTTGACAAGCCCGACCCGCTCGACGGCCCGTTCTTCGAGGAGACGATCTACGTCACGCCCTCCCGCCTGCCCGAGGCGATCCAGCGCCGGATCATCAAGGTGACGGCCGAGGCCGGCGCCGCGCTCGGGCTCCGGGAAGGTCCGGTGCACGCCGAGCTGCGGGTGAACGACGACGGCCCCTGGGTCATCGAGGTCGCCGCTCGCTCCATCGGGGGCCTCTGCTCGCGCACGCTCCGCTTCGGCACCGGCATGAGCCTCGAAGAGCTCATCCTGCGCCACGCGCTGGGCTGGACGATCGACTCGCTGGACCGCGAGCGCCGCCCGGCCGGCGTGATGATGATCCCGATCCCCCGGGCGGGGCGGCTCCAGGCGGTGCACGGCAAGGAGCCGGCGGCGGCGGTGGAGGGGATCGAGGAGGTGGCGATCACCGCGCACCTCGGCCAGGAACTGGTGCCGCTGCCCGAGGGCTGGCAGTACCTCGGCTTCATCTTCGCGCGCGCGGAGACGCCGGAGGCCGTCGAGAAGGCGCTGCGCGAGGCGCACGCGCACCTGCGCTTCGACGTCGCCTGACGTCTCATCCGGGGACGAGCCGTTCGCTATTCGAGCCCGCGGTACCAGCCTGGGGGCGGCGGGTCCTGCTGCACCCGGTTCCTCATCATCGAGACGCCGGAGACCTGCATCCAGCAGATCCAGCGCACTCGCGCCTCGTCGGCACTACCACTTCAAACTGGCCTCGCCTGCCACGGCCCACGCCGCGCACGCATACCGGCCGGCGACCACTTCCCACTCACCCCCGGCAGTGCGGCTACGATCCCGTGCGCCTCAACAACACCGGCCGCCAGGTGGCACAGGGGACGACATTTTCATTGACCGGCGATAGGGCGGGCTCGCGGACCTCGCGCCAATGGTGCTAGCATTCGGCGCACGGAGGACCGCCATGATACGTCTGCTCGCCCTCATCCTGGCTCTGCCGGTCGCCCTGGCCACGACCCTCGCCGCCGCACCGCGGCCGGTCAGCGCGCAGGCCAGAGAGATCGTCATCGGCATCTCGTACCCCATGACCGGACCGAACGCCCAGGCCGGGATCGACGACAGGCCCCTTTTCGAGATCGCCGCCGAGATCGCCAACGGCACCGTCGACCTTCCCTTCCCCTTCTACCAGCGGCTCAAGGGGTTGCCCGGGCTCAAGGGCGCCAAGGTGCGGCTGATCTTCTCCGACAACCAGTCCAAGCCCGACGTCGGCCAGGCCGAGGCCGAGCGCCTGATCACGCAAGAAAAGGTGCACGCGCTGATCGGCTGCTGGGCCTCCAGCGTCACCGCCACCGCCAGCCAGGTGGCCGAACGCTACGGGATCCCCTTCCTCAACGCCGAGTCGTCCTCGCCGGGCCTGACCCGGCGCGGCTTCAAGTGGTTCTTCCGCACCTCGCCCCACGACGAGCATTTCACGCAGGTCATGTTCGACTTCTTCCGCGACTTCCAGCGCAAGCGCGGGATCACGATCAAGACACTCGGCCTCACCTACGAGGACACGCTGTTCGGCTCGGACAGCGGCAAGGTGCAGAAGGAGCTGGCCCGGAAGCACGGGTACGAGGTGGTGCTGGACCTCCAGTATCGGGCGCGGGCGACCTCGCTCCAGTCGGAGGTCCAGCGGCTGAAAGCCGCCAACCCGGATGTGTGGATGCCGACCTCGTACCAGACCGACGCGATCCTCTTCGCCCGGACCGCCCGGGAGCTCGATTACAACCCGAGGATGCTCATGGCCCAGGACGCGGGGCACATCTCGCCCGACTTCATCGCCCAGGTGGGCAAGGACGCCGAGGGCACGATGACGCGGGCCCCCTTCTCCACCGACCTGATCGACAGGCGCCCGGTGGCCAAGGCGCTGAACGAGATCTACCGGAAGCGGGCCGGCAAGGACCTCTACGACTTCCCCGCCCGCGCCTTCACGGGCATGATGACGCTGCTCGACGCCATCCACCGCGCCGGCTCGACCGACCCCGAGGCGATCCGCAAGGCCCTGATCGCCACCAACATCCCGGGTGACCAGCTCATCATGACCTGGGACCACGTGCGCTTCGACGAGACCGGGCAGAACACGGGCGTGAAGGGGATCATCCTTCAATTGCTGGGCGGCAAGTACCACACGGTCTATCCATTCGACGTGGCCACCCGCGACGTGCTCTACCCGATTCCCGCGTGGAAGGACCGTAAATAACGCCCGACGTCTTCCTGCAGGCGGCGGTCGGGGGCGTGCTGATGGGGTGCGTGTACGCCCTGATCGCCGCCGGCCTCTCGCTCATCTTCGGCCTCATGGAGGTCGTCAACTTCGCCCACGGCGAGTTCCTCACGCTGGCCATGTACGTGGCCTTCTTCGCCTGGCTGCTGGCCAGGCTCGATCCGGTGGTCTCGTTCCCGCTG
The DNA here is from genome assembly GCA_036001065.1 of Candidatus Methylomirabilota bacterium. Classification (NCBI taxonomy): domain Bacteria; phylum Methylomirabilota (SeqCode); species Candidatus Methylomirabilota bacterium. The sequence goes on along the minus strand of DASYUQ010000168.1, from coordinate 8,750 downwards.
GCCGCCCTCGTGCTGGCCGGGCTCGGCTGGGCGACCTATCACGGCGTCATCCGCTGGGTCCTCGGTGGGCCGATGCTCGCCCAGATCTTCGCCACCTTCGGCCTGGCGGTATTCCTGCGCAGCGCGGCGCAGTTTCTCTGGGGCGTGGACTTCCGCGTGGTGCAGAACCCGCTTCTCGGGGGTCGTGTCTCGCTCGGCGGCGTGTTCATCGGCCTCCCCCAGCTCACCGCGAGCGTGGCGGCCCTGGGAGCCTTCCTCGCCCTCTACCTCTTCCTGGCCCGCTCGGAGACGGGGCTCGCGCTCCAGGCCACGGCCCAGGACCGCCAGGCCGCCGCCCTGATGGGGATCGACACCGAGCGCATGTTCGCCCTGGGCTGGGCCATCGGCGCCGGGTGCGTGGGCGTCGCCGGCGCGCTTCTGACGATGTTCTTCTACGTTTTCCCCGACGTCGGCGCCACCTTCGCTCTGCTCGCCTACGTGACGGTCGCCCTCGGCGGGTTCGGCAACGTGCCCGCCACGCTGCTGGCCGGCGTGATCGTCGGCCTGGTGGAGGCGCTGGCCGGGCTCCTCATCGCGCCGGCGCTCAAGTACGCGGTCGTCTTCCTCCTCTACCTGGGGGTCGTGCTCTGGCGGCCGCAGGGCCTCTTCGGCCGGTTCTAGCGCGCGCGGTCCCGCTGCTGCTGCTGGGGGCGGTGGCGGCTTTTCCGCTGGTGTTCACCAAGCCGTTCCCACGCCACGTCATGATCCTGATCTTCCTCTACGGGGCCCTGGCCACCGCCTGGAACATCCTGGCGGGCTACTGCGGTCAGATCTCGCTGGGCCACGCCGTCTTCTTCGGCATCGGCGCCTACACCTCCACGCTCTTGATCCGCGAGGCCGCGCTCTCGCCCTGGCTGGGCATGCTGGCCGGCGCCGGGATCGCCGTGGTCGGGTCGCAGCTCATCGGGTACCCGGTGTTCCGCCTCCGTGGTCACTACTTCGCGATCGCCACCATCGCCGTCGGCGAGATCGTCCAGACGCTCGTCATCAACTGGGACTGGGCGGGCGGGGCCCGCGGCCTCTTCGTGCCCATCAAGCGGGGGGACAGCTTCGTGAACTTCCAGTTCCACGAGTCCAAGGCCGTCTACTACTTCATCGCGCTGGGCTTGCTCCTGCTCGCGCTGGGAGCGACGCGCTGGATCGAGGGCTCGCGGCGCGGCTACTTCTTCCGGGCGATCCGCGAGGACCAGGAGGCGGCGGCCAGCCTCGGCGTCCACGTGGCGCGCGAGAAGCACTGGGCGATCGCCGTCTCCGCCGCGCTGACCGCGCTCGGCGGCACCTTCTACGCGCAGTACGTCTTCTTCATCGACCCGGAGTCGGTCTTCCCGCTGTCGCTCTCGATCCTGATCTGCCTCGTCGCCGTCCTGGGCGGGGTCGGCACGCTCTGGGGCCCCCTGGTGGGCGCCGCCGTCCTGGTGCCGCTCAGCGAGGGCACGCGCGTCTGGCTCGGCGGCGGCGGCAAGGCGCTCGATCTCCTCATCTACGGCGCGCTGATCGTGCTCATCGCCGTTTTCCAGCCCGGCGGGCTCGTGGGGCTGGCGGGAAGATTCCGGCGGACATGACGCTGCTGGCGGTCTCCGGGCTGACCAAGCGCTTCGGAGGCATCGTCGCCAACCGCGACATCTCCTTCGAGGTGCGCCCGGGCGAGCTGGTCGGCGTCATCGGCCCCAACGGCAGCGGCAAGTCCACGCTCTTCGATCTGATCACCGGCGTCACGCGCCCCGACGCCGGCCGCGTCGCGCTGGACGGGCGGGACATCACCTCGCTCCGACCCGATCAGATCTGCCGGCTCGGCGTCGCCCGGACCTTCCAGAAGCTGCGGCCCTTCCATCAGATGACGGCGCTGGAGAACGTGATGATCGGCGCCTTGCAACGCGCCGCCGATGTCGGCACCGCCCGCCGGGAAGCCGCGGAGGCACTGGCGAGCGTGGGCCTGGCCGAACGCGCTCACGCCCGCGCGCGGGCGCTTTCGACGGGCCAGCGCAAGCGTCTGGAGCTGGTGCGGGCCCTGGCCACCCGCCCTCGTCTGCTCCTCCTGGACGAGGTCACGGGCGGCGTGGATCAAGGCGCTATCCCTGGCTTGATCCGGCTCGTGCGCGACCTGCACGCGCGCGGCCTCGCGCTGGTCGTCATCGAGCACAACATGCGCGTCATCATGGAGCTGGCCCAGCGGATCGTCGCGCTCCAGCTGGGCGAGGTCATCGCCGAGGGCGCGCCCGCGGAGATCCTGCGCAACCCCCGCGTCATCGACGCCTACCTGGGCGAGAGCTGGCGCCCGGCATGATGCTGGACGCCCGCGGGCTCGACGTGCTCCTCGACGACTATCAGGTCCTCTGGGGGGCGCGCCTGTCAGTGGCGGACGGGGAGATCGTGGCGCTGCTCGGCCCGAACGGAAGCGGCAAGTCCACCCTCATGAACACGATCTCGGGCCTGCTGCGCCCAAAGGCCGGCGAGATCGTCTTCCAGGGCCGGCCGATCGCCGGCCTGCCGGCCCACCGTATCGTCGGCGAAGGGCTGAGCCACGTCCTGGAGCGGCGCCGGCTGTTTCCCTTCCTCACCGTCCGGCAGAACGTCCTGCTCGGCGCCTACAGCTCCGCGGCACGGGCGACACGCGACGATCAGCTCGACTGGGTGAGCGGACTCTTCCCCGTCATCCGCCAGCGCGCCGACCAGCTCGCCCACACGCTGTCGGGCGGCGAGCAGCAGATGGTGGCGGTCGCGCGCGGGCTCATGGCGCGCCCGCGCCTGCTGATGATCGACGAGCCGTTCCTGGGCCTGGCCCCGCGGATCGTCGACCAGATCACCGAGGTGATCCGCGCGATCAACGGCCAGGGGGTCACCGTGCTCTTCATCGAGCAGAACGTCGAGCGCGCGCTGGCGCTCGCGCAGCGGGGCTACGTGCTGGAATCCGGGCGGACGGTGCTGGAGGGGCGGTCGGAGGACCTGCTGCGGTCGGCGGAGGTCAGGCGAGTGTTCCTCGGTGGGTGAGGGCCTGCCTGCGCGCGGCCTTTATGCAGACCGGATATCCAATCGTAAGGATCTGGCGGGCACCCGAATCGCTTCCGCGTCAGAGCGTGACCGCGCCCGGCGGGCCGGAGTAGGCATCGGTTCCCGGGGTCTGCTGAGTTGGGCAGAGGATGTGCTGGCTCGCGCCAACTCCGCTGCCGCCGGTCCAACTCCATACTCTTGCGGTGCCCGGTGGGAGTACCGGCCGGCGGTGCGCCGGCGCGAAGGACACCCCGAGTCCCAGGTGTCTCAGTGGGTCGCTGATCCGAAGGGCTAGGCGCCGGCAGGGCCAGAAAGTAGCGGAACTCCTTCTCTTGGAAGTTCTGGTGATGCTTTGTTTTTAAGGAGTTATAAAGTAGTTTGGTACGTCATATTATTTTTGGCCTTGACGTACCAAATCCATCTGGCGGACGTCCACGCCGGCTTCGAGCGGATTCACCCCTTCCTTGACGGCAACGGCAGAACGGGCCGCTTGGTCCTCAATCTCATGCTCGTCAGGAGTGGTTATCCGCCCGTCATCATCTATAAGGCCGAGAGGACGAAATACCTCAAGGCGCTTCGACGTGCTGACCGCAACGATGATCCATTCCCTCTCGCCGAACTGTTAGCCCGCGCCGTGAGGCACAGTATTGACCGTTTTGTCCTGCCCGGGCTGGCCGGTCCACACAGGATGGTGCCGTTGAGCGCCCTGGTGCGGCCCGGGCTCTCCCTTCTCGCGCTCCGACGTGCGGCGGAGCGCGGCCGACTCAGGGCGCTAAAGAAGACTGACCAATGGTATTCGACTAAACAGTGGATTGATGAATACCAGAAGTCCCGCAGGCGCGGCCCGAAGCCGCGAGGAGCGTAACGTAGAGTCAAGGCGCTACACCATGAGAGATGATTTTCCGGAGGACGTGAAGCGAGCGATTGCCAGCCGCGTCGCTAAACTCTGCTCCAACCCCGAGATCTTTGAAGCTGCCTCGAACAGGGCCAAGCCGTCGCGCGCGCACGGCCATGCGCCGGGCTTGCCAAAAGCCTCGCGCCGGCCGGGACCTCCGGCGGATTCTTGGGCTGGTTTCGGACTAGTTAAGTTATTCGTCTCGGTCGGCCAGCGGCGGTCTCACTTCATCACAGATGAGGTGAAGAGCGCGAGAAACGCGGAAGCCGAGGCTGGCTGTGGCGAGGATGACTCTCCCCCTTGACGCCCCCCGACGCCTCGTGGTCTAAGCAAAGATGCCCGGTCGGCTCACCCGGGGCGAGGAGACACCATGAAGGCCGACACCAAAACGCTGGAACATCTCTACCAGACGATGGTCACGATCCGCCGGTTCGACGAGAAGACGGTGGAGCTCTTCCAGGCCGGGTACGTCAAGGGCACCGCCCACAGCTACGTGGGCCAGGAGGCGGTCGCCGCCGGCGCCTGCGCAGCCCTCCGGGAGGACGACTACATCGTCGGCAACCACCGGGGTCACGGGCACTGTCTGGCCAAAGGGGCCCGGATCGACCGGATGATGGCCGAGCTGATGGGGCGAGAGACGGGCTACTGCCGCGGGCTCGGCGGCTCCATGCACATCGCCGCGCTCGACCAGAACATCCTGGGCTGCAACGGCATCGTGGCCGCGGGATTGCCCATAGGGACGGGCGCCGCGCTGGCCGCGCGGCTGCGGGGCACCGACCAGGTCGTGATCACGTTCTTCGGCGACGGCGGGGCCAACCAGGGCGTGGTCCACGAGGCCATGAACCTGGCCGCCGTGTGGAAGCTCGGCGTGATCTTCCTCTGCGAGAACAACCAGTACGCGCTGTCGACGGCGACCACGCGGGCCACCGCCGGTGAGTCGATCGCGGCGCGGGCGGCCGGCTACGGCTTTCCCGGCGTCCGCGTGGACGGCAACGACGTGCTCGCCGTCTACGCGGCCGCCCAGGCCGCCGTGACGCGGGCGCGGGCCGGCGAGGGGCCGAGCCTCATCGAGGCCGTCACCTACCGCTGGGGCGGCCACAGCATGCGGGCCAATCTGCCCGCCTACCGCACCGAGGCCGAGGAGCTGGAGTGGCGGGAGCGTGATCCGATCGGGCGCTTCGAGACGAAGTTGATCGAGCAGAAGACGGCCACCGCCCCGCGGCTCAAGGAGCTCAGGGAGCAGGTGGAGATCGAGCTCGACCGCGCCGTGAAGTTCGCGATGGACAGTCCCGAGCCCACCGTCGAGCTGATGGAGGCCGCCGTCTATGCGCCCCATATCGAGGTGCGCGAGCCGGCCCCGCCGCCGCCCTCCGGCCGCGAGCTGACGTTCTTCGAAGCGCTGAGAGAGGCGCACCGCCAGGAGATGGAGCGCGACCGGCGCGTGTTCGTGATGGGCGAGGACGTGGGCCTGATCGGCGGCATCTTCGCCGTCACCCGCGGCCTGCGCGAGCAGTTCGGCGACGACCGCGTGCGCGACACGCCCATCTCGGAGGCCACCTTCCTCGGCACGGGTGTGGGCGCCGCCATCGCCGGCCTGCGTCCGATCGTCGAGATCCAGATCTTCGACTTCGTCGCGCTGATGATGGACCAGATCGTGAACCAGGCGGCGAAGTTCCGTTTCATGCTGGGCGGCACGCCGACCGTCCCGCTGGTGATCCGCGGGCCCCAGGGTGGCGGCATCCGGCTGGCTGCCCAGCACTCGCAAAGTCTTGAATCGTGGTTCATCCACGTGCCCGGCCTCGTCGTCGTCGCCCCCTCCACGCCCTACGACGCCAAGGGCCTGCTCATCTCGGCCATCCGCGACGACAACCCGGTGATCTTCCTCGAGCACAAGGTGCTCTATCCCTTCAAGGGCCTGGTGCCCGAGCCCTCGTATGCGATTCCGCTCGGCCGTGCCGACGTCAAGCGCCCGGGCAGCGACGTCACCGTCGTCGCCACCCAGGTGATGGTCCACCGGGCGCTGGCCGCCGCCGAGGAGCTGGCCAAGGACGGCATCAGCGTCGAGGTGATCGATCCGCGGACGTTGGCGCCACTCGACGAGGAGACGATCATCGGCTCGGTCGCCAAGACCGGGCGCCTGGTCATCGCTCACGAGGCCGTGAAGCGGGGTGGCTTCGGCTCCGAGGTGGCGGCGGTGATCGCCGAGAAGGCCCTCGACTACCTGGACGCGCCCATCGTGCGGGTCGGCGCGCGGCTGGTGCCGATGCCCTTCAACGAGAACCTCGAGCGGGCGACCATCCCCAGCCAACAGGACATCGCCGCGGCGGTCCGCGGCCTGGTCTGAATCGGAGGGGGCGGACGTTACGGCCCCCTCCGAGGCCTCCCCCAGGACTCGTTGCGCCGGCGGAGCCGGCGCTCGGACCGGCTAGGACTCCAGGCTTCCCGCCCGGGCTCGGCTCACTTCGCCCTCCGCTGGCGGTAGGCGCCGATGGCCTTCTTGAGGTCGGCGTACTCCGCGCAGGGGATCAGGCAGATCTTCCCGAGGGCGGCCAGATGCTCCTCGGCCTTCGCCAGGTCGTTGACCATCAGATAAGCCTCGCCGACGTACTCGTGGGCGCCGCGATGGCGCGGGTTGAGCTGCAGCGCGCGCTGGTACTGCCGGAAGGCGAGATCCAACTGGCCGGTGTGGCGATACGCATAACCGAGGTAGTTGTGGATGTCGGCGTTGCGCGTGTCACGCAGCGCCGCCGACGACAACGACCGGATCGCAGCGTGCCAGTCCTTGGCCTCGATGGCCGCGCGGCCCGCCGCGTAGTCCGGATCGACCTGTGCCGCGGCGGGACTCTCTTCGGTGGGGTCCGCGGCCGCCGCCGCCGGCCGAAGGGCCAGCCAGAGCCCGATCAGCGCGACGGCGACGAGCGCCCGGCGATCGCCCCCCGCGATCATTTGCCAGCGACGCGCTGCCTCAGTCCCCGCAGTTCGGGGCGGTCACTGTCGGCATTGCGCGTGAGGCGCGCCAGCTTATCGAAGTACCCGGCCGCCTTCTTCTTGTCGCCCACGGCCTCCGCCGCCTTGGCCGCGCCGTAGAAGCCCCGCAGCCGCATCGGCGCCGCCTGCAGCGACGCCTCATACTCCTTCAGCGCCGCCGGCGCCTGGTCGTGCGCCATCAGCATGTCGGCGAGCAACTCGCGCATCGGGTAGAGGCGGTTCTCCATCGCCACGTGCTTCTCGCTGGCGTCCTCGAGGTCGGCGGCGGCCCGCATGAACTTGAGCGCCTCCTCGCGATTGTCCCGACCCTGCGCGACCCAGGCCTGCGCCGCGATGATCTGTATCTCGACCTGACCTGCCCAGTAGCCCTGGTTCGCCTTCTCCAGGCCCGCGCGCAGCTCTTTCAGCGCGTCGATGTCCGCTTGCGCGGCCGTGAAGCCGCCCGAGCGCGCGGCGCCCAGCGCCCGCGCGAAGTGCGTGATCGCCTCCGCCGCCGGGACACCGGTGCCGACCGGTGTCAGCTGCGCGGCTCCCCGCCAGTCCTGGCGCTCGAGCGCGTAGCGGGCCGGCACGGCCGCCCGCGCCGTCGCTCCGGCCAGGCGCGGCCCCACCACCTTCTTGATCGCAGCGGTCTCCTCGATGAGCGCCTTGGCCTTGGCGTCCTGGCCGAGCTGGAGATAGGCGTACTGCATGAAGTCGTACGCGTGCGGCACGCCGGCCAGCGTGCCGTCGAGGTTGCTCTTCACAGCGTATTCCTTGGCCACCGCGACCGAGCGCTGATTGGACGCGATCGAGGCATCCCACATGCCGACCATCGAGTAGATGTGCGACGGCATGTGCTGGGCATGCGGCGCCGACGGCGCGATCTTGGCGTACTTGTTGGCGACGGGCACGCCGCGCTTGGCCAGGGGCGGGAAGTCGTAGCTGTGGATGAGGTAGTGCGTCACGCCGGGGTGATCCGGGTACTTCCGGTCGATCGGCTCCAGGATCTTCACGGCCTTCAAGAGATTGTCGAGGCTCTTGTGGTCGAATGTCTCGTTCAAGGCCAGCGCGTAGAAGATCTTCGCCTCGACGTCGTCGGGATACTTCTTGACCAGCGCCTCCATCGCCTTCTCGTAGTTCTTCGTGCGCGTGTCCTGGTCGACCTTGTCGTAGCCCTGGTAGAACTCCTTGAGAGCGGCCAGCCAATCGCGCTCGCGCTGGGTCTTGGCGCCGATCGCCTCGCCCTTCTCGACGGCCTCGAGTCCGCGCTTGAGGATCGCGGCGTCGAACGGTCCCACCAGCGGGTTCGGACGCTGGCTGATGGCGATGCCCCAGTAGGCGATGGCGCAGGTCGGATCCGTCTCCGGGATGGCCGCGAAGGCCTTCACCGTCTCGGGAAAGAAGAAGGAGTGCTGCATGGCCAGGGCGCGTTCGAACTGCTTCTGCGCCGCCGCCGTGCACGAGGTCTTGAAGAGCACGCGCCCGAGCTTCTCGCCGCGCGGCTTCGTCGCCGCATCATCGTCTGCCCACGCGGGGCCCGTGACGATGCAGGCGGCCAGAGCGAAGACAAGCGGAATGACCCTGTATCTCATGTCGCCCCTCCTGGTCTCGCACGCCGACAGGTGTCTCTACGGGCCACGGCCCCCGCTCGGGAGGCCCCCCTGACGCGGTGGAGCGTAGCGAGCCTGCGACGGATGGTCAAGGGGAGGCTGTTCCGCTTGCTGCTGCTACATGAAAATGTCATGGGGTAACTGCTACGTGAAAGTGTCATGGGGGGCTCCCTTCGTGGAAGTGTCATTCCCCCATGGAGACCTTCACGATGAGCCGGAAGGAGTTGCTCCGGGCCGGCCTGGTCAGG
>DASYUQ010000167.1 GCA_036001065.1 Candidatus Methylomirabilota bacterium | reverse complement strand
CCGTGGCCAGCGTGGGTACGTGCGCACCCACGTCCTCCTATAGAGACGCTGGCTGCGGTCGAACCATCTCCTGAACACCGCCCATGTTCGCGGCCATGTGCCGCTTTCACCTGCGAGCTTATTTCGGATCGGGGTTAGTCGATCTTCACCAGCGCCGGGTCGACCTCGCGAAGGAAGCGTGGCTCCACGTAGGTCCGGGCCTTGGGCGCGCCGCGAAGGAACCCGATGCTGTGCAAAAACTCCGTCTGACCATCCATGGAGTCCAGCAGCGCCTGATCGATCTGGAGCTGGTATCGGTTTCGTCCCATGATCTTCCGGAGATCGGCCTTCGGGATGTTCAACGGCGCGCTGAGGATGTCGAGGACCGCCTCGGCGTTGGCCGGGTCGTCCAGGAACTGCTGCGCCTGTCTCAGACCACGGAGCAGGGCGACGGTGGTGTTGGGGTTCTCCTTGAGAAAGCTCTCGAGCGTGAAGAGCACGCAGGCCATCGAGAAGATCCGCTTGGGCCCCTCCGCGCCGGGGATGTACGACTGGGTCCCGGTGTGCAGGAGCTTGCCGCCGACTTGCTCACCCCGCGTGAGATAGGGCTCCCAGACGGCATAGGCGTCGATGTCGCCCTTGACGAACGCGGTGAGCAGGTCCGGCGGCAGCATGTTGGCCATCGTGATCTTGCTCTGGTCGACGCCGTAGGTCCGACTGAACCGGCCGAACAGGTCGAGCGCCGGCCCCGCCTTTACGATCCCCATGCGCTTACCCTCGAGGTCCTTGGGGACTCGGATCCCGGCCTGGGCACGGACGACGACTCCCTGGGCTCCGGCGATGTCCGCGATCTGGGCGATGACCCGCATCGGGAAGTTGCTGGCGGCCAGCGAGATCGCGTTCGGCGCGCCGGCCGAGGCCATCACGATGCTGCCGGCGGCCATGCCCGGCGGGATCTCCGAGCCCGCCGTGAAGTACTTGATCTGGACCTCGAGCCCGTGCTCACGGAAGAAGCCCTTCGTCTGGCCGATCACGAGCTGGGACGCGAGCTGCGCGTCACGCGCCGTGTGGACGTCGAGGCTCTTCCGTTCGGGCGCCGCGGCCGCGGCGAGCCCGGTAGAGAGAACGCCCACCGCGAGAAGCCCCGTCAGGGCTCCTGCCCGCAGCATGCTCCGCCGGTCGTGCCTTCGGTATTCCATGGTCCCCTCCCCCTAACCGTCCCGTAAGAGTTCCTGGATCTCGGCCTTCAGGGCGACGAAGTCGCGCGCCACGTCCGAACGGGGCCGGGCCAGCGGGACGGCCAGCACCGCCTTGACGCCACCCGGCCGCGGCGACATCACCACGACCCGATCGGCCAGCAGGAGCGATTCCTCGATCGCGTGGGTCACGAAGAGGATGGTCTTGCCGGTGGCCGCCCAGATCTTGGTGAGCTCGTCCTGCATGAGCCGGCGGGTCTGAGCGTCCAGCGCGCCGAACGGTTCGTCCATCAGGAGAATTTTCGGATCGTTGGCGAGGGCCCGGGCGATCGCGACCCGCTGCTTCATCCCACCGGAGAGCTCCTTGGGGAATGCCCGGCGAAACGGCCGGAGGCCGACCAGGTCCAGGTACCGGTCGGCGATCCGCGCGCGGTCTCTTCGTGGCACCCCCGCCATCTTCAAGCCGAACTCGACGTTCTGCCCCACCCGGAACCACGGGAAGAGCGCGTGCTCCTGAAAGACGACGCCTCGATCCCGCCCCGGGCCTCTCACCTCTGTCCCATCGAGGCTCACCCGGCCCTCGGTGGGCCTGAGGAAGCCGGCCACGATGTTCAGGAGCGTGGACTTGCCGCAGCCGCTCGGACCCAGCAGACACACGAACTCACCGTCCTCCACGGCGAGGTCGAAGCGTTCCAGGGCCACGACCGGCGCCCGCCCGTCCTCCGGTTGGAAGACTTTCCGGACCCCGATGACCTCCAGCTTGTGGGCCATTTAGTCACATGGGGGCCCCGAAATGGCCCCCAAGCCCCCAACATTCGGCACGCCCATGCTGCGCCGTTGGCGCGCCTCTTTAACCCGGCACCCCTAGATCTGGGCCTGGACGATCGTGCTCCGCCAGCGGAGGAGGAGGTCCTCCAGGCGCCGCAGGGCCAGATTGAAACCGAATCCGAGGACTCCGATCACCGCAGCCCCCACGAACATCCGGTCAACGAGGAAATAGTTCCTCGATTCCTGGATGCGATAGCCGAGGCCGCTGTCCGCGGCGATCAGCTCCGCGGCGACCAGCACGAAAAATCCCAGGGCGAAGCCGAGCCGGAGCCCGACGATGATCCCGGGCAGGGCCGACCACGCCGCGACGTTCGTGAAGATCTGCCAGCGGTTCGCCCCCAGGGAGAGAGCGGCGCGAAGATGCAGGGGGTCCGTGGATTTCACGCCCTCAGTGGTATTGAGGAAGATCGGGAAGAACGTGGCGAAGGCGATTAAGAGAACTTTGGACACCTCGCCGATCCCCAGCCAGATGATGAACAGGGGAAGGAGCGCCAGCGGGGGGATCGGGCGGAACAGCTCCACGATCGGGTCCACCCAGTCCTCCAGCCGCCGAAAGTAGCCGGTGGCGCAGCCGAGGGGAACCGCGACGACCGCGCCTATCGCGAACCCCTGGAAGACGCGGGCCAGACTCGCCGCGATGTCGCGCCACAGGATGCCCTGGACGGCCTCGTCGTACGCCGCCCGGATCATGTCCAGCGGCGAGGGAAAGAGGATCGGGTTCAGGTACTGCTGTCGCACGTTCAAGGCGCTGGCCGCCTGCCAGGCGAGAACGAAGAGCGCAACCGACGTCAACCGGACTATTCGCGTCCGCCACTGATGGCTCATGGCCACTGACGCCAACCGCTATTCACCGCAAGAGCGGCATGTAGGAGTCCAGCAGCGGCAGGACCTTCTCGCGGCCCTCCGACGGGACGCCGAAGATGGCCCGATCGACCCCCGCGGCCCGCAGCGCATCGACGGTGGCCCGATCCGGCCTGGCGAAGAAGATCGTCACCGAGATCGACTTGGGGTCCCGGCCCGCCTTCTCGGCTCGCTGACGGAGCGCCGGGATCTTCTCGGCGGGGTTCCGGCCGGGACGGGCGATCGGCATCCAGCCGTCGGCGAACTCGATGACACGGTCGAAGGTCGTGGGCCCGTCGCCGCCCATGATGATCGGCGGGTGGGGCTTCTGCACGGGCTTCGGGTGCGACCAGATCTTGTCGAACCTCACGAACTCGCCGTGGAACTCCGCTTCTTCCTTGGTCCAGATCTCCTTCATCGCCGAGACCCGCTCGCGCAGCACCCGCCACCGCTTCTTGAACTCGGTGCCGTGGTTCTCCATCTCCTCGGCGTTCCAGCCGCCGCCGATGCCGAAGAGGAACCGGCCGCCGGAGAGCCGATCGACGCTGGCCACTTCCTTCGCGGTGATGATGGGGTCGCGCTCGACCACCAGGCAGATCCCGGTTCCCAGGCGGAGCCGGGTGGTGGCCGTCGCGGCGACGGTGAGGGCGACGAACGGATCGTACCCGGACCAGTACTCCTTGGGCAGGTTGGCGCCTCCCGGCCACGGGCTGCGGCGGCTCGCCGGGATGTGCGTATGCTCCGGGAACCAGACCGACTCGAAGCCTCGCTCCTCCAGGGCCCGGCCGAGCTGGTCGGGACGGATCGCGTAGTCGGTCGGGAACATCACCACGCCGAAGTCCATGGCAGCCTCCCTGGGGCGTTTGAGGGGATGCGACGCGGCCGATAGTCGCACGAATGTCGCGAGTCGACCAGGAGGTGAGCGAACCCTTGGGCGAGGCTCCGGGAGCTTTGGAGCGCGTAAGCCGTGATCGGCATTGGTGAAAGCGGCGCACGGGAAAGTTTGACTCGGCGGTGCGCGTTAGAGGACGATCAAATCATGCGCGTTCTCGTCGTCGATGATTCCCTGGCCCGTCGACGTCTGCTGACAGCCCTCCTCGGCAAGGCCGGCCACGAAGTCCTTACGGCGCCCAACGGCGCGGCCGCCCTCGAGCTCCTGGAGGGCCAGGCGGTGGCGGCCGTCGTGTCGGACGTCAAGATGCCGAGGATGGACGGCTTCCAGTTGTGTCGCGCTCTCCGCCGCGACGGACGCTGGGCGCGCCTACCGTTCATCTTTTACAGCAGCGTCTTCATCGGAGACCGGGCTCAGGAGCTGGGCATGGACCTCGGGGCCACGGCCTACCTCGACGCCAAGCACGTGCCGCCCGACCAGGTGGCGAAGGAGATCGACGCGCTCGTCAATCGCGTCGTCAGCACAGAGTACCGGGAGGCCCTCGTGCGGCTGCGCGACGACCTGGAGTTCGCGCGCCGCTATCACCAGGTCGTGCTTTCGTCGCTCGACGCGGAACGGCACGCGGGCGTACGCGACACCATCTCGTCCAACGTGCACGCGCTCGACGAGATCCTCACCCGGCTCGACGCCGAACGCCACGCGCTCGCCGAGCGCACCGACGTCGCGGTGCCGATGGCGGAGCTGAATCGGTTGAAGGAGCTGAGCGATTACCTCGGCGACAAGATCAACAACCCACTCGGGGTGCTCCTCGGCGGCGCCGATCGCCCGGCGACGCCCGCGCCCGGCGACGCGACCAATGAAGCCGCCGCCAGCGTTCGAACCGCCGTCCGCCGCATCAATGAGCTCGTGCGCAGGATGACGAAACGCGACAAGCCGAGGATCGAGGGAACGCAACATGGATAAGAACACCGTCACCCAGAGGATCCGTGAACGGCTCGACGCCGGCACCTTGCCGCGCGCGATAGCCCCACTCACGACGGAGCCAGGCTGGCCGAAGTCGCCGACGGGGCACATCAACGCGGATACCGCCATCGGCGTGGCCAGGTGCGCGGCATGCGATGAGCTGGGCGCGCAGGTCGCCTACCGATTCCCGGACGGCCGGATCTTCAGGTTCCACGGCCGATGCCACCGAATCTGGGAAGAGGAGTGTCAGCGAGGTCCGCGTAGCGGCTGAGTAGTCTCACAGCGCGCCGAGCCATCGCTGCACGAGGTCCTGGCCGTGGACCCAGTAGAAGTAGGTCGCTCCCAGCACGGCGTGGGAGAGCGCGATGGGGAGGAGGGAGCGATCGCGAAGGTAGTACCAACTCCACACGCTGCCGGCGACGATGGTCACCAGCGTCAGGTCCCACGCCGGCAAGTGCACGGCGCCGAAGAAGAGCCCGTTGACCGACGCCACGACGAGGCGCGGCGAGCCCGGCAGGAGCGCACGCACGCGCCCGAGCAGGTAGAACTGGAAGAGCGCTTGCTGGAGGAGCGCCCACGGCACGAAGGCGACGAGCGCCGCGAAGAGGGTCGGCTTCAGGAGTTGCCCGCCGAGCGCGATCCGCCAGGCAGCGAAGAGCAGCGCGACCGCGGCCGTGCCGATCAGGAGATGACGCGTCGAATGGCGGACGCGGTCGGCCGCCGACAGGAACGGCGCGCCCCAGACACGCTCGCGCGTGTCTCTCGCGGTCAGCGCGACCAGGCCCAGGGCCAGCAACGCGAGCCCGAGATCGACGAAGATCGGCCGCTCCGGGACCAGCACGAGGAAGAGCGTCGCGAGGACCGCGAGGGCGCCGAGCTCGAGGGCGACGCGACGGCGGACTACAGCACCTTGGCTTTCGCGGAGGAGAGGTAATCCTCGCCGGTTTCGTCCACGACCCTGATGAGGCCGCTGCGGGCGCCTTCTCGATCCGCGAGTCGGTGATAGACCTTACCTACCGCGAGGGACTCGGGGTAGCCGCAGTCGTCGAGACACAGGACATAACGTGCGGCCAGGCGTTTCATACCAGTGGATCTCAGCGCGCCTTATCGTACCATCGCCGACTGCTCGATCTATTTTCGGATTGGGGCCAACTCCTGCGGCCGCGGCGGGTCGAGGTCCCCGCCGCTGTCGCCTTCTGCTGGCGTCCCCGACCTCTCGGCCCTCGGCCGGAGATCGGACCTGGCGCCGTGGAGCCGCACGGCAAACTCCGTCGCCCGCAACAGGGCCATGCCGTGCGCGTCTTCCTGCCCGGCGGCGAACAGGTGATCGGCGCCGAGAGCGACGATATTGGCTCCCCCCGGCCAGACGGTGTCCGTCAGCAGTACCACGCCATCGTTCGGGCCGCGACTACGGAGGATCTTGTAGCCCAAGACGACCTTGGCGCCGACGCTGCCAGAGACGGGTACGGCCACCAGGTTGATGACGGCGATCGAGTCCGGCAGGCGGGCGCCCTCCAAGCGCCTCCGGCTCGGCCCCGTCGCCATGGAGGTCAGCCCGGCCCAGTTCCAGCCGGTGACCCAGAAGGCGAAGCGGGCGATCCACGAGGCGGGCGGGCGCAGGGCGGCGTCTGCGAGCGGCGTGCCGTGCAGCGCGCCCGCCACGTTCAGCCAGCCGGCGACGCTGGCCGCCTCTGCCGGCGTGAGCAGGCGAGAGAGCGCCAGCGCGACTTCCGCCCCCGACTTGCTGGCGCTGACCAGGATCACGGCTTCCCGCCGTTGCCCCGCCTCGCGCACGGCGGCGGCAACCGCCGCGGCGTTGTCCTCGACCGAGCCACTCTCGGCGGTCGCGATCAGCCGGCTGGCGATCCCCAGCCGATCGAGAAGCCGGCGCTGGCGCGCGAAGTCGGCTCCGTTGGCGGGGTGGCTACGGTAGAGCCAGGAGGGTGCGAACAGCACCGTGTACGGGAAGGCTCCGGGCTGACGCAGGACCTCCTCGGAGCGGGCTGCCCCGTCGTGCAGCGAGCGATCGAAGGCGGCCTGCACGGCGCGGCTTCTCTCGTCCGCCCCTACCGCATGGGCGAAGGCGAGGGCCGCGAAGTCCGTGGAGACCTCCAGCGCCCGCTCGCGAAGCCACGCCTGGTCGGGGAGCCAACCCGGATCGAGCGTCGGACTTGGCCGGTCTGGGACGAGATCGGCGCTGACGACGGGCGGGGCCAGGGCGGCGAGGCGCGGATCGGCGGACCCTCGCGCCAGGAGATCGGCGAGCAGGAGTCGTGCCTGGTCGGAGTCGAGCAGCGCGGCGAAGTCCTTCCCTGTCGGGTCGATGGCGGCCGGCCGGCCGTGGCTGGCGCAGCCGAGCGTAAGGAGCATTGCGGCGGCCAGCACGGCTGCTCGGTGGAGCCGTTGCGGGCGACGCGCCGGTGACCGGAGCTCCCGAGACGGTTGGGGGCTCACTTGAGGGTGAGCACGACCGTCTGCACGTGGTTGTCGGACCCTTCCTCAAACGCTCGAGGCGTGCTGGTCATCCGTGACGAGCGTCGTTCAAGGGACGTGCCACGGCTAACGACTCGATATCCAAGGGTTCGTGCTACGCGGGTGGGGCGATCTGACACGGCACCCAGAAGTTTCGGCATGCCGGCGATCTTGGCGGAGAGAGCTACGTCAGAGCCAGGGCTGTCCCTCGCAGAGGCGCGTCCAGAGGCGATCGACGCCCGAGCGCCAGCGCCGATCGAAGCGCCAGAGCCCCGCGGCGTGCGCGTGGGCGTACGCCGCCTCCATCTCGTCCCTTTCAACGTGGCGGTTGATGTCGCGGAGCTTCGGCTCGGTCGTGACCTTCCAGGCGGGGTAGTCCTGGTCCATCACGTTGACGTATAGGTGTCGCGCGAAAGCTCCTCTCCCACCCAACGCATGATCTCGATGGTCAGATATCTTCCACCCACACGAGGTGGCGCGAAAGCGGACCATCCTTCACGACTTGATACAGGTTATCGTCGGCCGTCACCATGGCGCATCGCCGTGCGATGGCGACGGCAAGGTACAGGCTGTCGTACACGGTCTGGCCCCGGCGGATCGCAAGATCCAGCGCCATTCCGATCAGCGGGCCTGAGGGATGAATGGCCAGGGGCAGCCGGCGCAGGTCGCGGAGAATGCCCCGCGCGTCACCCCGCGCCAGCTGGCCCCGGCGGTGCCTTTTCCAAAGCGCGTTCCCCACCTCTACCCACAAGAGATCCGGTGCCAGCAGCTGGTAGTCCTCGCTGAGCAATCGGTGGGCGTTAATGGAATGCTCTTCGGGAAGAAACCATTTGACGGCAACGCTCGCATCGACGACGAGGCGCGTCACCGCCGGCGGTCCGCGCGGACGAGTGCAGCACTGTCGCCGAATCGTCGCCGGCCGAGGCGGCGCCGCCATCGCTCCGCCAGGCGCCGGGCTTCGGCCATCGTGAGAGACGCCGCCGCCTCTTCGAGCACGGTCTTCGCCTCTTTCTGCAGCGAGCGGCCGTGGTGTCGTGCCCGGGCTTTCAGCCGCCTGATGGTGCGGTCGTCGAGATCACGAACCAAGAGCTGGGGCATGACGTCCTCCGAACCAGGATGCTATCACAATGATAGCATCATCAGGCAGTGCTAGAATGGCTGAGACATGCGCCGCGCTTCCCTCCTGTTGCTCGCCGTTCTCATCGTGCTGGCCTTCCTCGCGCCGGCCTCTGGCCTCACTCACGCCGCTGCCCCCACCGTTCCCGCCCCCGACTGGCTCATCGATCAGGTCCGCGTCCTGTCGGCGCCGGAGATGGAGGGGCGGGCCTCGGGGACGCCGGGAGCGGACCGGGCGGCGCGCCACATCGGCCGCGTCTTCCAGGAGGCGGGGCTCCGGCCCGGCGGCGATACGGGAAGCTACCTGCAATCGTTCCAGGTGCCCACGGGAACGCGGCTCGGCGCGGTCAACGCGCTGACCGTCCTCGACCCAAAGCCCGCCGCTGACCCCAAGCCCGCCCCCGATTCCAAGCTCAGGTCGCTGGCCGTCGGCCGCGACTTCATCCCGCTGGCGGTGTCCGACGACGGCGACGCGACGGGCGAAATCGTCTTCGTCGGGTACGGCATCACCGCCCCCGAGCTGCACTACGACGACTACGCCGGCCCCGACGTGCGCGGCAAGGTCGTCGTCGCGATGACGCAGGAGCCGCGCGCGCGGGATCCCGGGAGCCCGTTCCGGCGCCCGGACGCGTACCACTACTCCGAGCGCCGGCACAAGATCATCAACGCCCGCGAGCACGGGGCGCGGGCGATTCTCTTGGTGCGCCACCCAGCGGGAGAGCGTGACGAGCTCCCGCCGCTCCGCGGCGTGAGCCAGCCGTGGGGCATCCTCGCCGCCTCCGTCACCCGCGCGGTAGCGGATGCGCTGCTGGCGCCGTCGGGCAAGCACCTCGCCGACCTCGCGGCCGCGATCGACCAGAGCCTGACGCCGCGCTCGTTCGCGCTGGCCGGCGTGAAAGTCCGTTTACAGATGAGCCTCGTCCGCGAGCGCGGCACGACGGCCAACGTGGTGGGGATCCTGCTGGGAACCGATCCCAACCTCCGCCAGGAAGCGATCGTGATCGGCGCCCACTATGACCATCTCGGCCGCGGGGGCGAGGGCTCGCTGGCTCCCGATCAGATCGGCGTGGTCCACCCGGGCGCCGACGACAACGCCTCGGGCACCGCGGCGGTGATGGGGCTCGCCAGAGCCTTCGCGGCGGCCGGCGGGGCGCCCCGCACGCTCGTCTTCGTCGCCTTCGCCGGCGAGGAGATGGGCCTTCTCGGCTCCACGCACTACGTGAAGCATCCGGCGGTAGGCCTGGACAAGACCGTCCTGATGGTGAATCTCGACATGGTGGGGCGCCTGCGCGACGGCAAGCTCTACGTCGGCGGCGTCGACAGCGGGAGCGGGCTCCGCCAGGTGGTCGCCGACGCCGCCCAGGGGCTCGGGTTGACGCCCGAGCTTCGCGGCGACCCCTTCGCGCCCTCCGACCACACCGCCTTCTACACGTCGGGCGCGCCGGTGCTCTTCGTCTTCACGGGCGCCCACGGCGACTATCACCGCCCGACGGATACGTGGGAGAAGCTCAACCCCAAGGGGCTCGAGGCCGTCACCGCCTTTGCCGCCCGCGTCGTGGCCGCCGTCGCCGCCCAGCCGAGCCCGCCGGCTTACGTGAAGATCGAGGCGCCGGCGAGGAGCGGCCGCGGCGGCGGCTATGGCCCCGTCTTCGGCGTGGTCCCCGACTTCGGAGAGGCGGAGCGGCCGGGCGTGAGGATCACCGGCGTGCGCCCGGGCAGCCCGGCCGACAAGGCTGGGGTCCGGGCCGGCGACATCATCGTGAGGTTCGCGGGCGTGGAGGTGAAGACGCTGGACGACCTGACGTTCGCCCTGCGCAGCCGGCGGCCGGGCGATCGCGTGGAGGTCGTCGTCGTCCGCGATGGACGGGAGCAGCAAGTCCACGCGGTGCTCGAGGAGCGCCGGTAGTGCTGCGCTGGGCCCTCGACCGGAGGGCCGTGCTCAAGCTGGGGCTCGCGGGCGCGGCCTCCGCGCTCGTCGAGTCCGTCCGGGCGCGCCTCGCGCGGGCGCAGGCAGTCCCGACGACCGACCCGCGCGAACGGCGGCTGGCCAACCTCCACCAGCTCACCTTCGGCGGACAGAACGCCGAGGCGTACTTCGACTGGACCGGCACGCGCCTCGTCTTCCAGTCCACCCGCCCCCCCTTCGGGTGCGATCAGATCTTCACCATGCGCGACGACGGGAGCGACGTGCGGCTGGTCTCCACCGGCAAGGGGCGCACGACCTGCGCGTTCTTCTTCCCCGACGGCAAGCGGATCATCTACGCCTCCACCCATCTGGCCGGGTCCGAGTGCCCGCCGACGCCCGACCGCTCGGGCGGCTACGTGTGGCCGATCTATCCCAGCTACGACATCTTCTCCGCAGACCTCGAGGAGAAAAGTCTCAAGCCCGGCGGGAATCTCACGCGGCTGACCGACAACGAAGGCTACGACGCCGAGGGCGCCGTGTCGCCCGACGGCCGCCGTATCGTCTTCACGTCGTTGCGGCAGGGCGACCTCGATCTCTATCTCATGGACGCCGACGGCTCGAACGCGCGGCGCCTCACCGACCGGCCCGGTTACGACGGCGGCCCCTTCTTTTCCTGGGACGGGCGCTTCATCGTCTTCCGGGCCGGGCGCCCCGAGGCCAGGACCGAGCTGGAGGAATACCGGGCGCTGCTCCGGCTGACGCTCGTGCGACCTCGGCGGCTGGAGATCTTCCTGATGAAGGCGGACGGCACCGGGGTCACGCAGGTCACGCGCCTCGGCGCCGCCAGCTTCGCCCCCTTCATGCACCCGAACTCTCAGCAGATCATCTTCTCGACCAACATCCACGACCCTGGGGGACGCTCGTTCGCGCTCTACCTCGTCAACGTGGACGGCTCCGGGCTCGAGCGGGTGACCTACGCGGACGGCTTCGCCTCGTTCCCGATGTTCTCCCGGGACGGGAGCCGGCTCGTCTTCTGCGGCAGCCGCAACGCGGCGGCGCCGCGCGAGCTCAACGTCTTCCTGGCCGACTGGGTCGCCTAGAGAGATAGGGAGGCCTCACCACTCCCACAGCGCCGCCATCGGCACCGCGTGGAGGTTCTTTCCGAACGGCACGACGCGGCGGCCGAGATACAGGATCACGCCGGCGTGGAAGCGCTTACCCGCGGGCTGTTACCCCTGCCGCGTCGGCGGAGACGCCACCGTCACCGAGGGACGGGCAGGACGGCGCGAAACGCCTCCCACTGCTTGTTGGGGTTCCGCCCGTAGCCCACGATCACGGTGCCGTCGGCGGAAACACTGGTGGCCGTGATCAAGACCCAGTTCTGCACCGCCGTCACACCGGCGTTCAGCAACTCACGCCTGAGGTCCTGCATCTGATTCTTGGTCGTCCAGCGGAAGGCGCGCTCCGACCCGAGCGCACTGGTGATGAGCGACCTCCCCACGATCACCGAACCGTCGGCTGACGTGGCGGAGGCGGCGCTCATCGTTCCCCCGAGCGTCCTCAGATCCTGCATCCCCGTGGTGGCGGTCCAGCGGAAGGCATGCCAGAACATGTCTTTGTCCCGCGCCTGACCGACCACGACCGAGCCGTTGGCGGAAATGCCCTCGGCGATACTTTCGGTGCCGTCGCGCAGCGTGCCCAGGTCCTTGATGCCCGTCGCAGGAGTCCACCGGAAGGCATGCACCTGGTTGCCGAATCGGTCGACGATGTCGGTCACGAACCATCCCACCACCACCTGACCCTCCGCCGAGACGCCCTCAGCGGAAAGGACATGGCCGCCGCCGAGATTCTCTACAGTGCCCGGCGCCGTCCACCGCAAGGCGAAAGCCACCACCACGTTGCCATCCGCCGAGACGTCGTGCGCGTCGAGCAGCGGCAACCTCTGCATCCCCTCCCCTGCCGTCCAGCGGAAGGCGGCCTGGCTGTCAGTGTCAGGCCAGTACGCCTGCCCGACGATCACCGAGCCGTCGAACGAGGCCGCCTCGGCGACGGCGTCGTTGGGGAGGAGTTGCACCCCCTCGGCGGCGCCCCAGCGGAAGGCGTGATGTTCGCCGTTGTTGAGCCACAGATCGCCGACGACGATCGAGCCGTCCCCGGATACGTCGTAGGCAAAACTCGACGGGATTCCGCTCGCAAACTGCCCCAGACCTCGAAAACTAGGTGCGACCTGGGCCCATGACGGCGAGACCATCAGGCTCAGTTCCAGCATGCTCACCACCAGGAGGCGGCAAAGGCGCAAGTGAAACATGATGACCCTCCGCTGATAAACAATGCGCGATCTGATTCTACTCTGGCGCATGCGCACTCCGTCCGGCTTGTCCCGCGCGCATCGGCTCGAGGTGCTAGCGCTCTACGCCGGTCGGCGTCGCGACGACGATCGCGGTCCGGCCGTCGTCCAGTTGGGCCAGGAAGACGATCTGACCCACGTTGTTCAGGCCCTCGCTGCAGATGAAGGCGCCGGTGACGGTCGAGCCGCCCAGCCTGTCTCCCGTCACGATCACCCGGTCGGCGACCGGATCCGGCCCCACGAAAATGCCCGACTCGCCGGTGTCGAGCGAGGCGCCGAAGGCCACGACTCCGCTGTCGTTGATCGAGGGACCGAAAAAGTCGAAGAAGCTGAACGGACCCGAGCTGTCGGCCACCGTCGCCAGCGGCCCCCCGCTACCGGTGAACACGCCCGACTCGCCACTGTCGAGGAAGGCGGTGAAGGTGACCACTCCGGCGTTGTTCAGCTGCGGGTTGAAGGCGAAGCTCACCGGCCCGCTGTCGTCGACGATGGTGATGAACTCGCCGCCGCTGAACAGGAAGATGCCGTTCGTGAAGTCGTCACGCTGCTCCTCGAAGGCGATCTGACCGGCGTCAGGGAGTCGCTGGCAGGAAACGCGCCGGGGCCCGCCAGATGCCGCTCGCATCTGGCGGGCCCCCGACTGACGAGGAGGCGCGTCGTCCACGCGCTCAGTATCGGCGGCGACCTCCTCTCACGGTACGGAGCCGGTGGGACGCCGGGTTCCGGGCTACCGTGACGTCGAGAGCGAATCGCTGCCGAAGTTGGCCACCCAGATCGCCGCGCCGTCCCAGACGACCCCGAAGGGGCCAATCGCCACCCGGTGGGTCGCGAGCACGGCGCCGGTGCTCGGGCTGAGCCTCACGACCGTGTTGGTGCCGTTGCACGCCACCCAGACGCTCACGCCGTCGTAGGTGACGCCGGCGGCCCCGTCGCCCACAGGGAAGACGCCGAGCTGGAGCCCGTCGCTCGCCCGCAGCTTCGTCACGGTGCCGTCGAAGAAGTTCGTGACCCAGATGTTCGCGCCGTCGAAGGCCACCCCGAAAGGACCGTCGCCGACGGGAATGGTGGCGAGGACGACGCCGTCGCTCGCCCGCAGCTTCATCACCGTCTTGCTCTGGTTATTCGCCACCCAGACATTGGGGCCATCCGACGCCATGCCCAGCGGCCGCTTGCCGACGGCGAAGGTCCCGAGCTTGCTTCCGTTGGTCGCCCGCAGCTTCGTCACGGTGCCGTCGTTACGGTTCGCCACCCAGACGCCGCCGCCGCCGTCGACCGCGATGCCTCCCGGGCCGGCGCCGACCGCGAACGTGCCGAGGACCGCGCCGTCGCTGGCCCGCAGCTTCGTCACCGTGTTGCCCACAAGGTTGGCGACCCACACCCCGGACGCGTCGAACCTGACCGCGACGGGGCGCTGGCCGACGGCGACCGTCCCCGCAATGACGCCATCGCTCGCCCGCACCCTCGTCACGCTGTCGGCGAATTGCCGCGCCACCCAGACGAAGGTGCCATCGAAGGCGACGGACTCAGGACCCCCCCTGCCGCCAGTCGTCGCCGCCGCGACGTCCACGGCCGTGGCCATGGTCGTGGAGGACGAGCTCGTGTCGAGAGGAATTTCCCTCAGCGTGGTTTGAGCCCCGGCACCTGTCGGCGCCGACGCCGCCAGCGCCACGAGCAGCAGCGCAATCAACAAGCCTTTGCTTGTCAGGAGCTTCCTTCTCATATTCGCTTCTCCCTTCACGCCATCGGTCCCCGCGGCTCGACGCTTCGCGCCCATCCCTCTACCTCACGAATGAGATTATCCCGGATACGGTCGCTCACACCACCGGGGACGGACGCCCTTGGCCGGGCAGCGGCCTGTCCATCTCCCAGAGCAGGACTCGCAGCAGATGTTCGGGGTTCGCCATTCCCGGCGCAGCCCCCCAGATCATCAGCGGCTCGGTGCCGAACCGCACCATACCGACATGGTTCGTCTTGTCGGCATCTTCGGCGGGATCTTTATAGGCAAAGCCGAGAGCTCGCCGCAACCGCTCGATGTCGTCGGGCTTGCCGGTCAGGAACAACCATCCCGGCCCCACGCCGTAAGCCTTGGTGTATCGCTTCAGCACCTCCGGGGTGTCGTGCTCCGGCGTGAGCGTCACGGAGTAAAAGAAGATGTCGCGCCCCACCCTATCTTTGAGCAACTTCTGAACCCTGACGAGGTTCGCCGTGGTGATCGGGCACGTGCCGTCGGTGCATTTCGTGTACATGAAGTTGATGGCGACCTTTTTGTCCTTGACCAGGTCGTCATAGAAACGGACCTTCTTACCCTCGTGGGTGATGACCTCGACGTTGGGCAGGTGATGTTGCTGGATCCGCTCCCGTGGAGATAGTTTTTGTCGCACGGGCTCCTGGCCCCGGTTTTCTGGACTCTTACTCTCCGACCGCGCCGCGACGCCGGCGACGACGGTCGCCAAACCCAGCGTGGTCAATCCCACCCGCCGTGTCATCGCTGGCATGACTTTCTTCTCCTCTTCTCGGTCTGCAATCTCGCTACCGTCCCTCTCCCGATTGTTCGGCTCTTTCCTCACGGTATGGGGATGGTGTCCCCCTCATCGGCAACATTGAACAGCAGCATCATGGCGTGGTCCTCGTGGACCGTGTTGTGACAGTGCATGGGGTAGCCGCCCCGGAAGTCGCGGAACCGGAAGAGCAGCTCGACCTGCTCGTTGAACCCCAGCCGGAGGACGTCCTTCCGGCCGAACTCGATGTCGCCGAGCTGGATGATCCGGTTGTTGCGCCGGACGGTCTGGAACTCCTCCATGTGGATGTGAATGGGATGCTGCCAGCCGCCGGAGTTGTTCTGTAAAATCCACCGCTCGGCCGTGTTCCGCTGGACCGCGAACCGAAACCGCGTGCAATCGACGAACTGCCCGTTGATCTGCCACTGCCCGTTGCCCCGCTCGAATCGGAACGTGCGCGTGACCCGGATCCTGTCTTCCTGGTCGGGGGCGTTGTCGGTCGGCCGCGGCGGGATGCAAATCGGAAAGAACGTGCAAGCTTTGCCGGCGGCTCGAGCATCGTCGATCATTTGCTGCGGACTCTTGCTATTGTCCGGCGCCGGGGTGTTGCCGACGATCCGGAACTCCAACAAGAAGTTCCCCTGGCCGGCGGGGAGGATCTTGTCCGTGGGCGCCCGCCCGTTCACCTGCTCCAGGCGGTTCTCCAGGCGAATCGTTCGGGCCCCCTTGGTGGCCTGGAAGATCTCTTCGAAGTCGATGATGATGTCCACCCGTTCGGCGACGCTCAGGCGCACGCTCTGGACCCGGATGGGGTCGGTCAGGAAGTTGCCGTCGGTCGTCGTGATGGCCCAGTACGGGATCTGCTGGCTCAGGCTGGCGGGGTTGGTGAGGAAGAACTGGTAGAACCGGGACGGCCCGGCGTCCAGCAGACGGAAGCGGTACCGGCGCCGCTCGACGTTCATGAACGGCTGGAGCTTCCCGTTGACGAGGAACTTGTCTCCGACGAGGCCGTCGAACCCGAAGGTGTCGAAGCAGAGCTCCCCTTCCGGGGTGAACAGCTTGTCGGCAAAGATCAACGGAAGGTCGAACCGCGGGTACGGGAAGAAGCTGGGCAGCCGGAACCCCGTCGTCTCATCGCCGGTGTCGAAGGCGTTGAACAGGAATTCCATCCCGGCCAGGCCCTTGTAGACGTTCTCGGCCGTGTGGTCGACGCGGTGGTCGTGGAACCACGTCGTGGTCAGGGTCTCCCTGATGTCCCCGAATGTCCCGCCTACGTTGAGGCCATTGAACTGAGGCGTATCGAACCCGGCCTGCTGCATTGTCTGGTAATAGTCGTAGAACTGCCCGATGAAGAAGAACCGCCCTTGTTGCAGCGGGTCCGTGCTGAACCCCCCCGTGCCCGGGTCACAGGGGCCGCCATCGCTGTCCGGCCCGGAGTGGAAGTTGTGAAAGTGCGTCGAGACCTCGGGCACCCCGAAGCCCCTGGTATCAAAGGAGAGCTCGTTGAAACGGCGGACCAAGGTCGGGTCCCCATAGCGGGCCACGATCAAGGGGCCAGGCGAGAGCCCGACGTCAGAGGACGCCGCGCCGCCCAGGTTGAACCCCCACGTAAGATTAGGCCCGATTCGGGCAAGGTTCGTCGCATTGTCGCTGAACCTGGTGTTGAAGTTGGGCCGCATGCGGGTGATGTGGAACTTCTCGGCGGGGAACCGGTCGCGGAACTGATGGACCTGCGTGCGACCTTCGAACGGAATACCCGTCGCCGGGTTGATGTTGCGATTGGGCACCGCAGTCGGCGGCGAGAACGTGAACCCTGGGTCGGTCGCCGGGTCGCGTTCCGGCAAGATCGGCGGGAACGGCAGGGGGTCCATGAAGGCCAGAGTGGGCGGGCTGCAGCCCGGCTCGCATTCGCCTGCATTACAGCTCGCCCAGGCACTCAGGCCGCTCTTGTGCACCAGGTAGCCCGAGCTCGTGATGATCCCCATCTTGAACAGGTCGCGCCGGCTCAGCCGCGCCTTGACGATCTCCTGGCGATTTCTTCTGGCGATCTCTGCGAGCTTGTTGCTCCGGCGAATCAGCATCGCGCTGTCTCCTTTTCACGCTGACTGAGTCTGGCCGCCCTCGTCCCCGTGAGCAACGCGAGCGTCCTCTCACCGATCTCAAGCACGCTTATGACTCCCGAACGCCACGCGTCCCCAGCCACACCAAACGCATGTCAGGCGCGTTTGCCCAGAAAGACTCCCTTTGTGTGATCGCTTGGCTCAGCAACGGCTGGCGAGCGCTTAGGGGACCGGGTAGCAGCAGTGAGCGTGCCACGGTCTCCGAAAGATGGGGTTGACGCGAAAACGGGGAGTTACGTGGGCGCTGGAGCATCAGCCGCCTGGTGACATTCCCGTCTGTGAGAAACACGCGCGGCTCCTTCTCGAAGGTGAGAAGCGCGCGCGGACCGCCGGAAACATACCGCAGCGCCCGCGGTCGCGAGCGCTGCGGTTTCCGGCCGCTTGCCAAGAGCAGCGAGACTACGTGAGCGTCTGCAGGAGGTTGGCCTGAGGCGTCGCATCCGTCCACCAGATCGGCCTTATCAGTGTCGGTCAGGAAGAGCGGCTGAAAACCGAGCCGTCTCTTCTTCGGTCGCAGTCACGAGGTAGTGCGGGAGATCGCGCTACCGGGCAGGCAGGGTGTGGCCGAGGCGGTGGAATTCTAAGGACTGAGAAAGGGACTGTGGCTAATTCTCGTTCGTCTGAATCGCGAGCTCGCCGATCTTGCGATAGAGTGAGGCCAGGCTGATGCCCAGCAGCCGAGCCGCCTCCTTCTTGTCGAACTGGGTCTGGGCGAGAACGGCGAGAATGTGCTGGCGCTCGACGCGGCGGGTCACGTCCCGGAGCGCGCAGCTCACGGTGGACCCCTCGGTGGCCG
Organism: Candidatus Methylomirabilota bacterium; assembly: GCA_036001065.1. Lineage (NCBI taxonomy): Bacteria > Methylomirabilota (SeqCode) > Candidatus Methylomirabilota bacterium. The sequence continues at coordinate 29,244 of DASYUQ010000167.1, read as the reverse complement.
TCACCAGGTAGTGCGGGAGATCGCGCACCGACACCACCTCGCCCTCGCCGAGGATCATCGCGCTTTCCAGCACGTGCTCCAGCTCCCGAACGTTGCCCTTCCAGGGATGGTTCATCAGGACGCCGAGGACGTCCCGGTCCACGCCCAGGAATTTCGTGGACAGCTTCAAGTTCAGGGCGTGGATGAAGTGCTCGACAAGGATCGGGATGTCCTCCCGCCGTTCCCGGAGGGGAGGCAGGGCGATGTGGACGACGTTCAGGCGGTAGAAGAGGTCTTCCCGGAACCCCCCGCCCTCGATCGCCTTGACGAGATCTCGATTCGTGCTGGCGATGATTCGGACGTCGATCAGGACGGGCTTGGTGCTGCCGACGGCCCAGACCTGCTTCTCCTCGATCACCCGCAGGAGCTTTACCTGTAAATGGAGCGGCAGGTCCCCGATCTCGTCGAGGAAGATCGTGCCACGATCGGCCGCGGCGAACAGGCCCGGACTGGCCTGCACCGCGGTGGTGAAGGCCCCTCGCAAATGCCCGAACAGTTGACTCTCGAGCAGGGCCTCCGGAATCGCCCCGCAGTTGATGGGAACGAAAGGCTGCGCGTGGCGAGGGCTGGCCGCGTGGAGGGCGCGGGCGGCCAGCTCCTTGCCCGTTCCGCTCTCCCCGGTGATGAGGACATTGCTGGGCGTCGGGCTGATCTTGGCCACCTGGGCCCGCACACCGCGCATCGCCGCGCTCTCCCCCAGCAGGCTCTTTTCGGGCACCGCGTGCTCGACGGTGCGCCGGAAGAGACCGCTCTCCTGGAACGCCGTGCGGTACTCCAGCAGGCGCTGGACCCGGAACTTGAGATCGTCCAGCTTGAAGGGCTTGAGGACGTAGTCGGACGCTCCCTCGCGCAACGCCCGCACCGCCGTCTCCACCGTGGCGTAGGCCGTGACCAGGATGACCACCGCCCGGGGGTTGAGCTCGCGGGCCTTCTGCAGCACCTCGAGACCGCCGATGCCGGGCATGATGATGTCGGTGATGATGACGTCGAACTCCTCGGTCTCCATGAGGCGCAGAGCCTCTTCCCCGCTGCCGGCCGTGCCGACCCGATGGCCCTCCTGCTGGAGACACCAGGCGAGGGTTTCGCAAATGGTCTTTTCATCGTCAACGACCAGGACGGAAGCGCTCATAGGGATCTCTCCGACAGCGCCGGTAGGCGCTCCACCGGGAGCGTGACGGTCACCGTGGAGCCAGATCCGGGTCGGCTCTCCCCCAGGAGGGTTCCCCCGTGCTGACGAACGATCTCGTGACTGACGAACAGCCCCAGACCCATGTGCTTTTCCGAGTCCTTGGTCGAGTAGAAGGGATCGAAGAGCCGGCGGAGCTCCTCGGCGCCCATGCCGCGACCGGTGTCCTCGAAGATGACCCGGGCGGCGTCGCCGGCCCAGACGGTACGAATCTTGAGGTCACCGCCGGCGTCGGCGGCATTCAGGATGATGTTCAGGAAGACCTGAAGGAGTTGATCCGATGCCACGTGGACGGGTGGCAGATCGGGATCGGAAGTGGCCTCGATCTTCATGGCGCGAGCGGCAGGGTTGTGGCGCGCCAGGTGCACCGCGCTCTCGACGATCTCCGGGAGCGAACTCTCCCGGATCCTGAGGGGCGCGGGCCGCGTCAGGTGGGCCAGGTCCTGGACGATTTTTTCGATGCGCCCGACGTGAACCTGGATGTCTTCGAGCCCCCGCTGGATGGCCGGATCGGAGGAGCGCGCGAGCAGAACCTGGCTGAGGGAGGAGATGCAGGTCAGAGGGTTTCCCACCTCGTGGGCCACGCCGGCGGCCAGCAGACCGGCGGAGGCCAGGCGCTCCGAGCGAACGATCTGCTCATGGAGCTCCCGCAGGGACGTGACGTCCTTGACGACGGCGAGAATCCCGGTCACCTCGCCGGCCGGGTTCCGCAGCAGCGACGCCGAGATGTTCACCGCCAGCACCCCGCCCGCCGCGGTGCGCAGCTCCGTCTCGTAGCTCTGCAGGCGACCCCGGTCGGCCAGGAGCCGGCGGAACGCGCGGAAGTCGCGGGCGCCCCTGACCCAGTACACGCGGGCGGAGGTGCTCAGGACGTCCTCCTCCCGGTAGCCGAACATCCGCCGGGCGCCCTGGCTCATGAAGGTGACGGCCCCCCCGGGGCTCAGCGTGACAATGCCGTCCACCGAGCTCTCGATCAGGTTCTCCAGATACTCCTTGGTGGTCTTCGTCTCCTGAAACAGCCGGGCGTTGTCGATGGCCATGGCGGCGTGGGTGGCGAAGGTGGTGAGCAGCCGCACGTCGTCGTCCGTGAAGGGGGCCTCCTCGCGTTTGTTGCACACCTTGATCACGCCGAGGGTGGCGTTCTTGCTCTTGAGGGGGACGCAGACGAAATTACGCAGCCCACGCTGCGCGGACATCTCTCCTATGGCCTCCTCGCGCGGGTCGTCGCTGATGGAGTTGACGATGACCGGCTCCCCCGTGTCGTAGGTCAGGCCGGCCACGCTGCCCTTCGCGGGCAGCCGGATCTCCGTCTCGCCGGGAAGAAGGGGCAGGCCCACGACGGTCCGCATGACCATCTCGTCTCCCATGCGCTCGGCGACGCCGCCGGCGGTGGCGTTGGCGATCTCGATGGCCCCCTCCACGATCGTGGTGAGCAGGGCGTCCAGGTCCCTCTGGGCGTGCAGCCGCGCGCTGGTGCAGTAGAGGATGAACGCCTCCCGCTCGCGCCGGAGCGTTTTCGCCCGCAGCCGCGCGTCCTCCAGGGCCAGGGCGGCGTGATTCGCGAACGCGGTCAGGAGGACCAGGTCCTGCTCGGTAAAAGGCCCCGACTCCTTGTTGCAGACGAAGAGGACCCCGATGACCCGCCCCCGGATCTGCAGCGGGCTGCAGACAATGCTGCGCAGGCCGAGCGCCCGCGCCACCTCGCGATTGAGGCGCGGGTCCTGGAGGGGGTCGTTCGCCATCTGAGGTTGTCCCGACACATAGGTGAAGCCGGCCAGACTCTGAGAAATCTTATGTCGGATCACGGTGGGGCCCTGCTCGCGGCGGGTCACGAGCCGTCGGATGACGATGTCCTCGCCGTCCGGAAATCCGACGCCGCCGTACGACCCCCGCGTGATGGTGACGGCGCCCTCGACGATGGCGGTGAGCAGCGAGTCGAGGTCGGTCTGCTCGCCGAAGTGCCGGGTGGTTTCGTAAAGGATTCGCGCTTCGCGCTCCCGCTCACGGGCCGCCGCGTACAGTCGGGCGTTCCCGATCGCGGCGCCGATCTGGCGGGCCAGGGTGGAGAAGAGCTGGACGTCATCGGACGTGAAGCGATGGAGAGCACGACCGGCCAGGTTAAGGGTTCCCGACGGCTGGTCCCCGACGCAGATCGGCACCACCAAGATCGCGCGAAGCGCATCCGCCCGCGCGCCCCCGCGCTCGTCGGCGTCGGCCCCCGCGTTGGCGTCGATGACCCGGGCCTGCCCCGACGTCGCCACCGCAGCCGCCCCCGCGCCGAATCGCTGAATGACATCGTCAGAGACGTCCCGGCTGACGACGAGGGGAGCGTCACCGGCCTGGCCGGGCAGCAGGTGGATCCAGCCGCCGTCGAAGCCTCCGGCGGCGAGCAGCTCGTCCAGGGCGCGTTGCAGGATTTCCCGGATCTCGAAGCTTTGACCGAGCGTGCTGGAGATCGCGTACAGGGTCGAGAGAGCCTGGGTCTTCCGGGAGAGGTCTTGCGTTCGCTTCTGCACCCGGGCCTCGAGCACCCGCGCGTACGCGGCCAGTTCTTCTTCCAGCCGCGCCTGGGCGCGAGAGGCGTTCCGCACGATCATGAAGAGCGCCAGATAGAGAACGAGGCCGCCGGCTCCGCCCAGGATCCATACGATGGCCTGCCCACGATCCAGAGCGGCGAAGAACGCCGGCGGGTCACGGTAGATCTCCAGCACGCCGATAACGGGTCCATCCCGCTGGTAACGCACCGGGACGTAGATCTCCTCCAGCCGCTCCAACAAGCGGAGCGTCCCCTGGTGCTCCTCCTTGCCAGGGCGGATGATGTGCGCGGTGATCTCGCCTCGCAACGCGGCGGCCACCTCGTCGTTCCCGGAGAACCGGCGACCGATCAGCGAGGCATCATCCGACCAGAGCACGCGGCGCTCGGAGTCGTACACGACGAGACGTGCGACGTGTTCCGAGCGGGCGAACTCCGCCAGGGCCGCTTCGAAGAGCGCGGGATCCGGCGCCGGCGATTGCGTGAAGGCTTCGGCGGGGACGCTGCGCGTGAGGAGGAGACGGGCCAGCGCGCCGACGACGGCCGCGTCGTGCTCCACGAGGTAACGCCCGAGAACCAAAACACCGGGAACGCAAACGGCCACCGTCGTCGCGAGAATGCACAAAAAACTGAGCAGCGAGAACTTTTGAAGGAGCGTCAACCGATGCATCATGGCCTGGCAGCGTCCGGAGATTAGCGCATGACGGGCTTCCTGTGCAAGAGCATCAAAAGACGGTTTTACTCCAGGTCGACCGTGGTCGAACTCGCCTAGGGCCCCTTGAGCCTCATGTCCTCATAGGAGGGGAACGGGCTCATGGGGATCGAGGTGATCGTGTGCTCGGTCACGCGCGGCCCCACTCCCATGAGGGCGCGCAGGTCCATGATGGGCGCGAACATCGCCCGGTCGATGGTGAGCTGCTGGATGCGATGGAGCAGGGCTTCGCGCCTGGCCGGATCCCGCTCCCGCGCCTGCTGCAGGAACAACTCGTCGATGTCGGGATAGCCCCCGTAGGCGTAGCTGCCCTTGGAGTAAATGAAGGCTTCGACGCGGCTGGCGGCGTTGCCCGAGTTCCCCACGGCGGTGAGGAACAGCCCGCGGAGCTTTTTCTCCCGCCAGGCGGCGTAGAAGGTCGCGCGCTCCACCGGCCGCATCTTCACCCGGATCCCCACCGCGTTCAGATAGTTCACCGCGGCCTCCGCCACCGTGAAGAACGGGGGAATCGGCACGAAGTCCCCGGCGTCGAAGCCATTGGGATAGCCGGCCTCGGCGAGCAGCCGCTTGGCCTTTTGGGGGTCGTAGGGCCAAGGCTCGGCCTGCAAGGCGAAGTCCATGACGCGGGGCACGATGACGCCGGCCGGCGGGCACAGGCCCACACAAGCGGCCTCGTTGATCGCCTGGCGATTCAGCGCGTAATTGACCGCCAGGCGCAGGCGCTTATCGTTCCAGGGGGACTTGGGATCCCACTGGTCGGCGAACTCGATCCAATAGATGGACGCGTGCCGCGAGGGGACGAGCGTCAGGCGCGGGTCCCGCTTCACGTCCTCCGCCTCGGGGCCATCGAAGGCATAGCCGATGTCCGCCTCTCCCTTCTTCAGCATCGCCAGGCGGGTGGTGCCTTCGGCGACGCTCTTCATGATCAGCCGCTTGACATTAGGCACACGCCGCCAGTACCCCGTGTAGGCCTCCAGCACCACGTCCACGCCGGGCGTATGGCTCACGAACTTGTACGGGCCGGCGCCGATGGGATGCTTCCGGAAGCCGTCGTCACCGACCTGCTCCATATATTTCTTGGGGACGACGATCCCGGCGGCCGTGGCCGTGGTCCCGTAGAAGGTCATGAAGTCCGGCCAGGGCTCCTTCAGATGGAAGCGCACCGTGAGGGGATCGAGGACCTCGACCCGCTGGACGCGCGCGCGCAGCTCCTTGGCGCCCGCCCCCTGGTAGCGCTCGAAGCTGAACTTCGCGTCCTCGGCGGTGACGGGGTCGCCGTTGTGGAACTTGAGTCCGCGGCGCAGCTTGAACTCGTACACGCGCCCGTCCGGGCTCTCCGTCCACGACTCCGCCAGGCTGTTGCCCATCTTCTGCCCCGGCAGCGGGCGGACCAGAGCGTCGTGGAGGGCATAGAGGATCCCGAAGGGCGTGATCTGCGGCGGAGCGGTGGACGGGTCGAACCAGGTGGGGGCGATGGTGACATGCCAGGCCATCACCGCCTCTCCCGCAGGGGCCGGCTGAGCGGCGACTTCTTGGGCCACGCCCAGGATCAGCACGGCTGCCATGAGCACCATTACGATGCGTCGATGGGGGTCCATGTTCTCCTCCACTTGCCGCTCATCCCTTCCGCAACTTCGGGTCGAGCGCGTCTCGCAAGGAATCGCCGAAGAGGTTGAAGCCGAACACCCCCAGGCTGATCGCGATGCCGGGGAACAGGGCGATCCACGGGGCCTTCTCGGCGTACGACGGGGCGGAGCCGGAGAGCATCAGCCCCCACGAGGGCGTCGGCTCCGCCGTGCCCAGGCCCAGGTAGCTCAGGGCCGCCTCGGCCAGGATGGCGCCCCCCAGCTGCGCGGTCAGCATGATCAGATAGGGGGCCATGACGTTGGGGACGATGTGCTGGAGGACGACGCGGCGCCGCGAGGCGCCCAGGGCCTGGACGGCCTCAACATACGGGTTCTCCTTCACCGCGAGCGCGGTGGCCCGCACCACCCGCGCCGCGCGCGGGATGATGGGAATGGAGATCGCGATCACCACGTTCTCGACCGCCGGTCCCAGGATCGAGGCGATGGCCAGCGCGAGGATCAGCTGCGGGAACGCCAGCAGGATGTCCATCAGTCGCTCGAGGAGGAGATCCACCCTCCCGCCCCAGTACGCGCTGACCACACCCAGCAGAAGGCCCAGTGTGCAGCCCGCGAACGACGCGATGAAGCCGACGAAGAGCGCGATCCGCGCGCCGTACATGATCCGGCTCAGCACGTCGCGGCCGAACTCGTCGGTGCCGAACCAGTGCTCCGCGGTCGGCCGCGCGAACTGCAGCCCGTAGTCGGCCCGGTACGGGTCGAACGGCGCCAGGACTTCCGCGAAGGCGGCCACGCCCATCATCATCAAAATGATCAGGGCTCCGACGGCGCCGAGCGGCTTCGTCCGGATGAACTTCACCCCCTCCTGACCGATGGTGAGCCGCGGCGCCAGGGGGACCGAGGCCGCCGTGTGGGTCAGGACGGTGGTCGCCATCACACTCGGAGGGGGGCTTCGCCCCCCTTCCGAACCCTCCCCCCAGGATAACGGGAGCCGAGCGGCGGCCGCGGGCTGGGCCCCGCCGCCGCGCAGGCGACCAACTCCAATCGTTGCGCCGGCAACGCTGGCGCTAGAACGGTGCCGAGTTCAGGGAGTGCGCGGAGATGTACGGCCATCTTACGATTGACCTCTACCGGTACCGGATCCGTGGATCGAACCACGCGTAGGTCAGGTCGACGAGGAGGTTCACGATCACGAAGCCGAACGCGATGAGGAACACCAGGGCCTGCACGACGGGGTAATCGCGGTGGGCGACGGCGTCCACCACGAACCGCCCCACGCCGTTCAGCGTGAACACCGTCTCGGTGACGACGAGGCCGCCGATGAGGAAGGCGAACTCCGTCCCGATCAGCGTGATCACCGGGAGCATCGCGTTCTTCAGCGCGTGGCGGATGACGACGGCCCGCTCCCGCAGCCCCTTGGCCCAGGCGGTGCGGATGTAGTCCTCCCGCAGCACCTCGAGCACCGTGGACCGCGTCATGCGGGTGGTGACGGCGGCGTACCGATAGCCGACGGTGACGACCGGCCAGACCATCTGCGAGAAGTTCGCCCAGGGATCGACCCAGGGCGGGGTGTACTCCAGCGGCGGCCCCCAGCCGAAGTAGATGACGAGGAACAGGATGCACAGGATCCCCACCCAGAACGACGGGATGGCCAGCCCCCCGAGGCTGATCACGCGGATGAGGTAATCGACCCAGGTGTCCTGGCGGACGGCGGCGAGCATGCCGAAGGGGATCGCGATGAGCACGGAGATCATCGTCGCCATGAGCGCGAGCTGGAGACTCAGCGGCAGACGAATGAGCAGCTCCTCGACCACCGGCTGCCCCGTCCACAGCGAGGTGCCGAAATCGAGGCGAAGCACCCCCCAGAGCCACGTGCCGAACTGCACCAGCAGTGGCTGGTCCAGCCCGAGCTGCTGGCGCACGGCCGCGAGCTGCTTCGAATCGATGTGGCCCGCCTGGTCGCCGCCCAGGACCAGGAGCGCCACGTCCCCGGGGATGACCCGCATGATCAGGAACACCAGGGAGGCGGCCCCGAGCAGCGTGGGAACGACCAAGAGGAGTCGCTTGGCGACGTACGTTCGCATGGCGCGGTCGCCTCCCCGCCGCTCAGTCCTCCGCCAGCCAGACGTCCTGGAGCTTCTGGTTCGTGTAGTGGCTGGGCGGGGCCACGTAGTTCTTCACCTTCGCCCAGTGCACGACGTTCCGCGTCCACCAGAGGCCCGGCATGTAGTACGCGTTCTCGAGGACGATCTTCTGCAGCTCGTTGACCAGCTTCTTGCGCTCGGCGGGGTCGAGGGTCCTCGCCTGACGCGAGAACAGGTCGTCGATCGCCGGGTCGGAGAACCGGCCGTAGTTCTGTGGGGCCCCCGTGGTGTAGCGATTGAGGAACTGGTCGGGGTCGTCCATGAACTCGACGGTGGGGCCGATGATCAGCTCGAAGTTCGCCTCTCTTAGATCGGAGAACCAGGCGGCGGTCTCGATCGGCCGGTTGTCGACCTCGATCCCGATCTTCCGCCACTCCTGGATCACGAACACCGCGAGGTCCTGGTAGGGCAGCTTCACGTTGCGGTTCTTGAGCACGGTCTTGAAGCCGTTGGGGTAGCCCGCCTCGGCCAGGAGCCGCCTGGCTTCGGCCCGGCTCTTCTCGGCGTCTCGCCAGAAGCCCGGGAACTTCTCGAGCTCGGCCGGCGGCATCGCCCACTCCGTGCCCGGACGCATCAGGGCCCCGGGGTCCCGGAGGCCCGTGAGCTGGTAGAGCACCTTGCCGGCCGTGTAGCGGTCGAAGCCGAGCGTGAGGGCCTTGCGCACGCGAGGGTCGGTGAACGGCTTCACCGTGTTGTTCATCGTGATCCCGAACTGGCCGACCATGGGCGTCTGCTGGACGACGACCTTGTCGCCGAGCTGCTTCTTGATCGCCTCCACCTCGGCGTTGGGCAGGTCGCGGAACTCGACGTAGGCGCGCCCGGACCGGATGGCCGCCGCGCGCACAGACGTCTCCGGGCTGATGAAGAACTTGTAGCCGTCGAGGTAGGGCCGGTCCTTGACGAAGTAGTCGGGGTTGCGCACCCCCTCGAACGCGGCGCCGCGCGTGTAGTTCTTCAGCTTGAACGGCCCGGAGCCCACGACGTTCGTCTTGAAGTAGTTCGGGTCCTTGTCCAGGTACTTCTTCGGGAAGATGACGTTCCACGGCGAGGCCAGGTTGTCCAGGAGCGAGGCCGACGGGAACTTCAGCTTGAACACCGCGGTGCTGGGATCGGGGGCCTCGATCCGCTCGACCGCCGAGTATGCGTTCTTCCGGATGCTCCGGACGCCCTGCGGCGGGAAGACGATCTTGTCGTAGGTCGCCTTGACGTCGGCGGCCGTCAGCGGCGAGCCGTCGTGGAACTTGACGCCCTGACGGATCTTGAACGTGTAGGTCAGCCCGTCGGGCGCGATCTTCCACTCGGAGGCCGCGTCGCCGATGATCTTCGGGTAGTTGTAGGGGTCGATCTGCAGCAGGAGGCTGTAGAGCGGCGCCACCAGCTGGATGTTGGCGAAGGTGCTCTCCTGGTGGGGGTCGAGGCTCGGCGCGTCGGCGCCGAGGACGGCCAGCAGGACGCCGCCCCGGCGCGGGGTCTCCGCTGCCTGAACCGCGGCTCGGGTGGCAACGACCACCGCGGCGACCAGGACGAGGAGGAGAACGAAGGTGACAAGCGTTCCTTGACGTCGGATTCGTGGCGCCATCTGACACCTCCCCGAAGTACGGTCGCGCTTTCTCTGGGGGGCTCCGCGGCGTGCCCCCTCGAACTCCATGAAGATCCCGAAGTCCATTACTGGCCCTTGAGCCGCATGTCCTCGTACGCCGGGTAGGGGAACAAATGCACCGAGTCCAGCGCGGGCTCGGCCAGCCGCGGCCCGACTCCTCTCAGGGTGCGGTAATCCATGATCGGCGCGAACATCACCCGCTCGATCGTGAGCTGCTGGATGCGATAGAGCAAGGCTTCGCGCTTGGCCGGATCCCGCTCCCGGGCCTGCTGCTGGAACAGGTCGTCGATGTCGGGATAGCCCCCGTAGGCGTAGCTTCCCTTGGAGTACATGAACGCCTCGACGCGGCTCGCCGCATTGCCGGAGTTCCCCGCGGCAACGAGGAACAGCCCGCGCAGCTTCTTCTCACGCCAGGCGGCGTAAAAGGCCGCGCGCTCCATCGGCCGCATCTTCACCCGGATCCCCACGGCGTTCAGGTAGTTCACCGCCGCCTCTGCCACCGCGAAGAACGGGGGAATCGGCACGAAGTCCCCGGCGTCGAGACCGTTCGGATAGCCGGCCTCCGCGAGCAGTTGCTTCGCCTTCCGCGGGTCGTAGGGTAGGGGCGCGGCCTGGAGAGCGTAGTCCATGACGCGGGGCACGATGACCCCGGCCGGCGGGCAGAAACCGAGACAGGCGGCCTCGTTGATCGCTTGGCGATCCAGTGCGTAATTGACCGCGAGCCGCAGGCGCTTGTCGTGCCACGGGGACTTGGGATCCCACTGGTCGGCGAACTCGATCCAGTACATGGACGCATGCTTGGAGGGCATCAGCTGGAGGCGCGGGTCCCGTCTCGCGTTCTCGGCATCCTCGCCGTCCAGGGCGTTGGCGAGGTCGGCCTCGCCGTTCTTTAGCATCGCCACGCGCGTGGTTGTTTCGGGGACGGATTTCAGGATGAGCCGCTTGACGTTGGGCACCTTCCGCCAGTACCCCGTGTAGGCCTCCAGCACCACCTCGATGCCGGGCTTGTGGCTCACGAAGCGGTAAGGGCCAGCGCCAATCGGATGCTTCCTGAAGCCGTCGTCCCCGACCTGCGTGAGGTACTTCTTGGGCACGACGATCCCGGCGGCCGTGGCCGTGGTCCCGTAGAAGGTCATGAAGTCCGGCCAGGGCTCCTTCAGATGGAAGCGCGCCGTCAGAGGGTCGACGATCTCCACCCGCTGGACACGCGATCGCAGTTCCTTCGCCCCCGCCCCCTGGTAACGCTCGAAACTGAACTTCACGTCCTCGGCGGTGACAGGATCGCCGTTGTGAAACTTGAGCCCGCGGCGCAGCTTGAACTCGTACACGCGCCCGTCCGGGCTCTCCGTCCACGACTCCGCCAGGCTGTTGCCCACCTTCTGTCCCGGCAGCGGGCGGACCAGGGCATCGTGGAGGGCATACAGCATCCCGAAGGGGGTGATCTGGGGCGGGGCGGTGGACGGGTCGAACCAGGCCGGGGCGATGGTGACATGCCAGGCGATGACCACCTCGCCGGCAGGGACCGTCTGGCCGGCAGCCCCGGGGGCCAGGGTCAGCAGGGCGGCTACGAGCACCAGGACGACGCGACGATGTGGGCCCATGTTGTCCTCCCCTGCCCCGGGCCGGGCGCCGAGGGTGGGATGTCACGCGAGTCGCTTGGTGCGCCAGAGGATTGGCCCAAAGAGGGTCCACGTCAAGTGGCACTCGGTGCCGCGCGCTCGATGGGACCCGAGGGGCCGGCCAGAAGGTGATCGACGAGGAGGGTAGCATCGTTGAGCTGGCGATCTGGAGAGTCCCCGCAATGCCACGCAGCCCGGCTGGCGTTCGCTATCGTTTGGCATTCGTTCGTCGCGGTGAGACGATTCCCGCCGTGCCAGGTTCTCCATCGCGTCGAGTACGGCGTCTACAGCTGATCCGCGTCTAGTGCCGTTCCAACTTGTTGATACTAAATCTGTCCACGAACGACGTACACGGTGCCTTCCTAGGCGCGAATAGTTGGAACGGCACTAGCCTCGCCCCTCCCCCGCCCTCAGCCCTATAGATGGCGCCGGGCGAGCCCTTCGGCATAGGCCTCGAGCAGGCGGTGCATCTCGCGCATCGCGCTCTCGGCGGCCTCGCGGTCCGCCGGGGTCCGGAGATGGGCGAGGATCGTCTTCGTCGTCTCGCCGGACTCTTCCATCTCGACCGCCTCGTGGACCGCGTAGTTCAGGCCGCCCCACTCCGGCCGGCAGCCGTAATGCTGCACGAGGGCGCGGCCGACCGTGCGCGAGATCTCGACGACCTCCTCCTCGAGGAACGCGGTGGCGCACAGCGCCGCGCTCCAGGGGACCTCCTGGGCCAGGCGCCGGAAGAACTCGAGGATCGCCGCCATCTCGGGGACGGGGACGAGGCGGTCGTACACGTCGCGCCCGTACCCGAGGTCGTCGCCGATGCGCCGGAAGAGCTCGTCGTGATCGGGCGTGCCGCCCACCTGCCCGTGAAAGAAACCCAAGTCTTCGACCAGGAGGTGCCGGGAGCAATCCTTCCGGACCTCGAGGTCGTCGCAGCGGGCATGAATGCCGCTGAAGATCCGCGGAAACCAGGCGACGAGCAGATAGTGCTGCCCGATGTGGCCCCAGACCTGCTCGCGCGTCAGCGCGCCGTCCGCGAAGCGCTTGAAGTACTCGGAGCGCCGGAAGGGGCTCCGCGCGTGCAGCTCGGTGGTGACGGCGTCGAACCAGCCCTCGGTCGTCATGCCCCGTCCTCCTGCCCTTTCGCCCTCCGTCGTCTCCATTGCGCCGGCCCTCCGCGCTGACCTAATATCACGCCTGCGTCGCCGGGCAACAATCGCCTGATGGAGGTGCCGACATGATGTTCGCCCGACTGGTCCGAGCGTCCCTGCTGACAGCGGTCGCGGGGCTCCTCCTCCTGCCCGACGCCGCCTCGGCCCAGAAGCACGGCGGCACCCTCGTCATGCTGGTGCAGCCCGAGCCGCCCACGCTGGCCGCCTACCTCTCGACCTCCGGCCCGATCGGCCAGGTGGCGACGAAAGTATACGAGGGGCTGCTCGAGTACGACTTCAATCTGAAGCCCATCCCCGGCCTGGCGGAGTCCTGGAAGGTCGGCGGCGACGGCAAGACCATCACCTTCAAGCTCCAGAAGGGCATACGCTTCCACGACGGCAAGCCCTTCACCAGCGCGGACGTGAAGTTCAGCGTGCTGGAGGTGCTCCGGAAGGTCCATCCGCGCGGAGCCCTCACCTTCCGCGACGTCACCGACATCGACACGCCCGACGAGCACACCGCCGTCTTCAAGCTCCAGAATCCCGCGCCCTACCTGATGATGGCGCTCTCGGGCTACGAGTCGCCGATCGTCCCCCGGCACCTGTTCGAGGGCACCGACGTCAAGAGCAGCAAGTACGCCAACGCCCCCATCGGCACCGGGCCCTTCAAGTTCGTCGAGTGGCAGCGCGGGCAGTACATGCGGCTCGACCGCAACCCCGACTATTGGCGGAAGGGGCGGCCCTATCTCGACCGGATCGTCGCCCGCTTCGTGGCCGACTCCGCGACGCGGACGGCGGCCATCGAGAAGGGCGAGGCCCACCTCGGCGGCTTCGGCGCCATCCCCTACAGCGACGTGCGGACGCTGGAGAAGTTGCCCCACATCGCGGCCACCACGCGCGGCTACGAGATGTCCTCGCCCATCGTCGAGCTCGACTTCAACACCAGGCGCGCGCCTTTCGACAACCTGAAGGTCCGCCAGGCCGTCTCCTACGCGATCAGCCGCCAGTTCGTCATCGACAACGTCTGGTTCGGCTTCGGCAAGCCGGCCACCGGTCCCATCAGCTCGAACTTCGCCGTCACCGGCCTCTATACGCCCGAGGTGAAGAGCTACCACGTGCCCAACGGGATCGAGGTCGCCAACAAGCTCCTGGACGAGGCCGGATTCAAGCGCGGCCCCGGCGGCGTCCGCTTCGAGATCGTCCACGATCTCACGCCCTACGGCGAGGAGTGGCAGCGCTTCGGCGAATATGTCCAGCAGGTGCTGGCCGAGATCGGGATCAAGGCCACGCTCCGCTACGAGGACGTGCCCACCTGGCTGCGCCGCCTCTACACCGACTACGACTTCCAGCTCACCAACAACTGGATCCAGGGCCTGGCCGACCCGGTCATCGGCGTCCACCGTCTCTACCACTCGAACCAGATCCGGCCGGGTACGGTCTTCGTGAACCTGACCCGCTGGTCGTCGCCGCGGACGGACCAGCTCATGGACCAGGCGACGGTCGAGCAGAACCCCAAGAAGCGCGCCGCGCTCTACAAGGAGTTCCAGCAGCTCGTGGTGGAGGCGGCGCCGATCGTGTGGGTGCACGAGCTCCACTTCGTCACCGTGTACCACAAGCAGTTCAAGGACCTCATTGTCAGTCCGCTCGGCATCTACACCACGTTCGATCGGGCGTACCTCGACAAGTAGAAGCGGCACGCCGAGCATGACCGGTGGCCCGGGCGGGGGGCCGCGGCGCGGGGATAACAAGGGGTGGCGAGACCCGTTCCCGCCGCCCGAGCACACGCCCCTGCCCCCCAGATGGAGCCCAGCCGCGACACGACAAATGGCCGCCGGCCTCGTGGTCGAGCCACCCCCTGCCCTCCCCGCGCCGCGGCCCGGCGCATGAGCGCGGGGCGCGGCCGCGCCAGCTACCTCCTGCGGCGCCTGTTGCAGGCGGTACCGGTCCTGCTCACGATCGTCGTCCTGAACTTCTTCATGCTCCACCTGGCGCCCGGCGACGCCGCCGATGTGCTGGCCGGCGAGGCCGGCTCCGCCTCGCCGGAGTACATGGCCCAGCTCCGCGCGCGCTTCGGCCTCGACCGGCCGCTCGGCACCCAGCTCGTCCTCTACGTGACGAACGTCCTCACGCTGAACCTCGGCTTCTCCTTCCGCCACAGCATGCCGGTGCTCGACCTCATCCTGGCGCGCCTCGGGCCGACGCTCCTGCTGATGGGCGTCGCGCTCGTGCTCTCGGTGAGCGCCGGCATCGGGCTGGGGCTCCTGGCGACGGTGCGCGTGCACAGCTGGCGCGACACGCTCATCTCCGTCCTGGCCCTGGTCTCCTACGCGACACCGCTCTTCTGGATCGGCCTGATGCTGATCGTGGTCTTCTCGCTCAGGCTCGGCTGGTTTCCCACCAGCGGGATGGAGACGGTGGCGGCGTTCTACGGGGGCTGGCGGCGCGTCCTCGACATCGCGCACCACCTGGTGCTACCGGCGCTCACGCTCTCGCTCTTCTACATGGCGCTCTACACGCGGCTGATGCGCGCGGCGATCCTGGAGCAGGCGGGGATGGACTACGTGGCGACGGCGCGGGCCAAGGGGCTCAGCGAGCGGCGGATCGTCCTGGCCCACGTGCTGCGCAACGCGATCCTCCCGGTGGTCACCATGGCCGGCGTGCAGGTGGGGAGCCTGCTGGGCGGCTCGATCGTCGTGGAGTCGGTCTTCGCCTGGCCGGGCCTCGGCCTGCTGGCGTTCCAGTCGCTCTTCGCCCGCGACCTCAATCTGTTGATGGGGATCTTCCTCCTCTCGACCTGCCTGGTGATCGCCGTCAACCTCGCGGTGGACTTCACCTACACGCTTCTCGATCCGCGGATCCACCTCGGATGAAGGCGGGAGCGCGGCGATGAGAGCGTTCGGGCGCCGCTTCGCGCGGAGCCGTGCCGCCATCTTCGGGACGGCGCTCCTGGCGCTCATCGTCCTGGTGGCGGCGGCAGCCCCGGTCGCCTTCCCGGGAAGCCCCTTCCGCCAGGTCGACCGACCCTTCCTGGCGCCCTTCGGCGAGCGCCTCTTCGGCACCGACCAGCTCGGGCGCGACGTGGCGGCGGGCATCGCGCACGGCGCGCGGACGTCGCTGATGATCGGCGTGCTGGCCACGGCCGTCGCCGTCCTCCTCGGCACACTGATCGGGGGCTGCGCCGGCTACTACGGGGGCTCGGTCGACGACGTCCTCATGCGGGCGACGGAGTTCTTCCAGACCATCCCCACGTTCCTCTTCGCGATCCTGCTGGTGGCGATCATCACGCCCTCGATCAAGAGCATCGTCATCGCCATCGCGGTGGTGAGTTGGCCGCCGGTGGCCCGCCTCGTCCGCGGCGAGTTCCTCGGCATGCGCAGCCGCGAGTTCGTGCAGGCGTGTGTGGGCCTGGGCATGAGCGACGCGCGGGTGATCTTCCGCCACATCCTGCCCAACTGCCTCTCGCCCATCGTCGTCACCGGCTCGCTCATCGTCGCCACGGCGATCCTGATCGAGTCCGCGCTCTCTTTCCTGGGGCTGGGCGACCCGAACACGATGAGCTGGGGCTTCATGATCGGCGCCGGGCGGACGTTTCTCCGGAGCGCCTGGTGGCTCTGCACGATCCCCGGCGTCGCCATCTTGATGACGGTGCTCGCGATCAACCTCCTGGGCGAAGGCCTCAACGACGCGCTGAACCCGCGGCTCAGAAACCGCTGACCCGGCTGGGAGGCACGCGGCCGAGAGCCGGGATGGCATCGAACGCTGGGCCTTTCTGGCACGCCGCATGGGATCTTGTCCGGCAAGGCCTTGAATTGCCATCAATCTGCCGCCGAGGGGTTAGGCATCGAATATGCGACTCCCCCATTCGGAGGGGAGGTTTCCCGATGCCTACTATGCCTACCTTCAGGCGGATCAAGATCCAGGCGACCGTCGAGACGCAGGCGATGCTCCTGCCCGACGACAAAATCGACGGAGCCCTGGGCGAGCTTCGTGAAAAGCTGGAGCAGCTCGACCTCGCGATTCTGTCCGTGGAGCCTGCCGAGCCTCCGCCCATCCAACTGCCGGAGACGCCGAGCGACGACCCGTGGCTTATCTGAGGGCAGCCGGTAACGTGAGTCCTACGTGCGCACTCGGACGCCGGCCCGCTCCTCCTGAATCATGAAGGGCGCCGAGAAGTCTTTGTCGCCCCAGCCACGGGCCAGGGCCTCCACCAGAGTCTGCTCGGCCAGCGCCGCCATCTCCATCGGCACGTTGCACTCCCGGGCCAGCTCGGTCGCGAGCCCCAGGTCCTTGCGGGCCAGGCGCAGCGCGAAGCGGACGGTATCGAAGTCGCCCTTGAAGACGATCTCGGGCAGCACCTGCGTGAGCAGCAGTCCCTGACCGAACGACCCGCCCTTGACGGCGGCCAGCAGCGCCTCCGGACGCACCCCGGCCTTGACGCCCAGGGTGAAAGCCTCGGCGACCACCTGCCGCGTGCAGATCCCGATCATGTTGTGGACGAGCTTGGCGATCGTCCCGCAGCCGATGCCGCCCATCAGGCCGACCTTGTCGCCGATCGCCTCCAGAGCGGGCTTGATCTGCCGGAAGAGCTTCTCGTCGCCGCCGACCATCACCTGCAGCTTGCCACTCCGGGCGCCCCACACGCCGCCGCTCACCGGCGCGTCGAGCATGTGGACGCCTTTCGCCTTGAAGAGAGCATGAATGCGGCGGATGAGGCTCGGCGACCCGGTGGAGAGATCGGCGTAAACGGCCCCCGGTGCGGCGCCGTGGATGATGCCGTTTTCCCCGAGCGCGACGGCTTCCACCTCCGGGGGGCCCGGGAGCGACGTCAGGATCAGCTCGACATCCTGCGCGGCGGCCCGCGGGCTGTCGGCCCACGTGGCGCCGCGCTCCAGGTGAGGCGCCGCCGTCTCCTTGCGGACGTCGTGAACGACGAGGCTGTGGCCGGCCTTCATCAAGTTCAGGGCCATCGGCCCACCCATGTTTCCCAGTCCGATGAATGCAATGCGCATGTTCGCCTCCGCTCTGATGATCCTGACGCCTCAGGAGATTTTCGTCCCGCCGCCCGTTTGCATCGCCTCGAAGGTGATGGATGGAATCGATCATGGATGCGGTAAGTCTAGTGCCGTTCCAACTTGTTGATACTAAATCTGTCCACGAACGACGTACACGGTGCCTTCCTAGGCGCGAATAGTTGGAACGGCACTAGGCGGCAGACGACGGCATGGTCAAAGGGGCCGCGGACGGAAGTGCGGGGTCGGGGGGCGACTAGGATGCGAGGCGAAGACCGGAGCGGATCTCGAAGACCTCCTGGTCGAGCAGCGATCCGTTCGGGATGCGGCTCAGGCTGCCGCAGAAGCGGCAGTGGATGAACGCCGGCTCGCGCGCGACGTAGGTGCTGCCGCACTTGGCACATCCGCCGGTTGGGGGGCGGTGCGCCCGGGCGCGCCAGAGCGGCACCACCTTAGGCTTCGTGGCGACCGGTCTTTTCATCAGAGCCCACATTTTACACGTCTGGAACCCCTAATCCAGCATCAGTTCCAGACCCGCGCTGACGCGATACGCCGAACGCTCCGGTTAGCCCTTGCCTCTGTCGCGTGAGACCGTGTGAGGGCCTGCCCAGGCGTCTGTCCTGGGCTCAGTTTGGCCCGGTGGCGAAGAGCTCATCAGCGGGTGACATCGACCGCTGCGCCCCTGGGGGCGCGCCGGTGGCCCGTCGCGAGATCAACGATCACGCGCGCGACCGACTCGGGCCTGATCAGCCCCGCCCGCTGACGGCCGCTGACGCCGACGGCTCGGCGAGCCATCTCGGTGTCCACCAGCCCCGGGCACACGGCCCAGACGCGCACGCCGGTGCCGGCGAGCTCTTCGGCGAGCGCCTCGGTGAACCCGACGACGCCGAACTTGCTGGCGCAGTACACGGCGAAGTCGGCCATCCCGGTCTTGCCGAGGAGCGAGGCGACGTTGACGATGGCGCCGGTGCCTTGGCGGAGCATCGCGGGAAGCGCCGCACGGCTGACGACCAGGGGACCGCGAAGGTTCACGGCGAGCGTCCGCTCGAGCGCACGCAGCGGTAGGGTCGCCAGCGGCCCGGCTCGCAGCACTCCCGCGTTGTTCACCACACAGTCGAGCCGGCCCCAGCGGCGGAGTACCGCGCGCACCGTCCGCTGGACCGACACGGGATCGGCGACATCGGTTCGAAGGAACATCGCGGTCGCGCCGGCCCTCCGGAGCGCCCGCTCGGTGCGCAGGCCCAGCGTCGGACGCAGCTCGGCGAGGGAGACGGCGTAGCCCTCGCGGGCGAAGGCCTCGGCCGTCGCGCGCCCGATCCCGCGACCCGCGCCCGTGATCAGCGCGACGGGTGGTCGTTCGGAACTCTTCGGCTCAGGCACTCGTGCTCACCTCACCTCTTGGGGCCGACGTCTTGCCGCCGCGCGGGAACCCCCGCCTAGTGCCGGAACGGCACTAGGATAAGATCTGGCGCGGCTCAGGAGGGCACGCCATGACGCGGCAGGCCGAACGCACGCGGGTCAAGATCGTTCCGCACTTCATGCGGCTCCAGGAGTGGATCGCGCTGGAGGAGGGCTACTTCGAGGCCGAGGGGCTCGAGCCCGAGCTGCTCGACGACGTCATGCACCGCGTGAGCGGGCACCGGGGCGACGCCTACAAGACCCGGCCGCAAGACAAGCCCTTCGTCGAGGGCACCCTGGTCGCCAACTCTGCGTGTCACTGGGGAAGCGTCTGCAACGCCGGCGCCGGCATGGGCAAGTTCGTGCCTGACGTGTACGGCGTGGCGCGCTTCGGGATCTACGTGCGGCCGGGATCGGCGCGGGCGCGGCTCAGCGATCTGCGCGGCGTTCCGGTGGGCGTGGGCATCATGGCCGGCAGCCACTTCACCACGCTGCAGACGCTGGAGAAGGTCCTGCCCCGCGATCAGATCGTCATCCACAACTACGGCGGGCCGGGACGCCGCCTGCTGGGGCTGCTGGCCGGCGAGCTCGAGGCCGCCACGCTGCTGGACCCCGAGATCCCGATCGCCGAGATACGCGGGCTGCGCAAGCTGGCGCTGGCGGAGTTCAAGACGCTCTTCTGGGTCCACGAGCGGCTCGAGCCAGGCATCCTCACGGCGTACTTCCGCGCGCTCCGGCGGGCCGACGACGAGCTGCGGGCCCATCCCGGCAAGCATCTGCACCTGTGGGTGCGCAACGTGCCGCCGGAGCTGCGCGGCGACTACGACTACGGTACCTTCGGCCTGGGCGAGCTGCTGTTCTTCGAGCCGTACACGCACGCGGAGTTCGAGGAGGCGATCAGGTTCGCGGAGTCGTGGGGCCTGACCGGGCACATCCGGGACCGGCGCTACGAGGCCCTGACGATGACGCTCGCGTGACGGCCCTCGCGCCGCTGACGAGCCCGGCGGCGGCGTGGTGTGATACGGTACGCCAGATGAGCGCCACCGCCGCTCAGGCCCAGAAGGACGTCGTCAGCCTCGGGACCGCCACGCCGGGCGGCGGCTTTCCCGTGTACGGCAACGCCGTGGCCGCGAGCATCAACGAGATCGATCCCACGCTGGACGTCCAGACACGCCACACCAAGGGGAGCACCGAGAACGTGCCGCTCCTGGAGGCTGGGCAGCTCGACATCGCCCTCGTGCAGGGCGAGGTGGCCCACGAGGCTCTGAGCAGCATCGGCCGGCCGCCGGCGAACCTCCTGATCCTCGCCGCCATGTACTCCTCGCCGGGCATGTTCGTCGTTCGCGGCGACTCGCCGGCGCGCACGATCGGGAACCTCACGGGCCAGCCCGTCGCCTTCGGCGCCCGCGGCTCGGGGCTCGTCATCCTCGCGCGGTACGTCCTGGACGGGCTCGGCCTCGACCAGCAGCGGGACTTCCAGGCGGTGTTCCTGGACCAGGCGGCCGACGGACCGAAGCTGGTGATGGACGGGCGCGTCACGGCGCTGTGGGGCGCCGGCGTCGGCTGGCCGGGGTTCGCGCTGGTCGCCCGTGGGCCCGCCGGCGCGCGCTTCATCGCGCCGGACGCGGACGGCATCAAGCGCATCCAGGCCAGGCACCCCTTCCTCAAGGTGATGACGGTTCCGGCCGGCTCCTATCCGGGTCAGGACACGCCGATCGTGTCGGTGGGATCCTGGAGCTTCATCATGGCGCGCCCCACGCTGCCGGACGAGCTCGCGCACCGGCTGGCGCGGGCGCTCCACCGCGGCCAGGCGGCGCTGGCCGCGCGTTTGCCCCAGGCGCGCGAGACGACGGCCGCCAACACGGTGGCGGCGGCGCCGCGCCCCGAGCTGATCCACCCGGGCGTGCGGCGGTACCTGCGCGAGATCGGTCTGCTCCAGCCTTAGGGACGATGGCGATGGACTATCGAACTCTCGGAAAGACGGGCCTCAAGGTCTCGGCGCTGGGCTTCGGCTGCGGCAACGTCGGCGGGCTCATGGTTCGCGGCACGCCCGCGGAACGGGAGCGCGCCGTCGCCCGGGCGGTCGAGCTCGGCATCAACTACTTCGACACCGCCCCCTCGTACGGCGACGGCTTGTCCGAGCGTCACCTGGGCCAGGCGCTCAAGGCCGTGAAGGCTCCCGTGTACGTGGGCACCAAGTTCCGCCTGGATCCCGGGCCCGTCGAGAACATCGCCGGCGCCGTCGCCCGCTCGCTGGAGGCGAGTCTCCAGCGGCTCGGTCTCGAGGGGGTCGACCTCCTGCAGCTCCACAACCGCATCGTGCTCGAGCGACGTGACGGCGACATCGACGCTCGGATGTTGCTGGGCGCCGTCGTCCCCGCGCTCGACAAGCTCCGGCAGCAGGGCAAGATCCGCTTCTACGGCATCACCGCGCTCGGGGAGACCGAGGCCTTGCACCGCGTGATCGATGCGGGCGTGCTGGACACGGCGCAGGTCTGCTACAACCTGCTCAATCCCAGCGCCGGCCTGGAGGTGCCCGCGGGGTTCCCGGCCCAGGACTTCCGCGGTCTCCTCCGGCGCACGAAGGCGCAGGGGATGGGAGTGATCGCCATCCGCGTGGCCGCGGCTGGCGCGCTGAGCGGCTCCCCCGCCCGCCACCCGATCGCGGCGCCCAAGGTGGAGCCGATCGCCTCGGGGCCCGACTACGCCAGCGACGTGCGGCGCGCGCAGATGCTCGGCGCGCTCGTGCGGGAAGGACACGTGGAGAGCCTGGTGGAGGCGTCGCTGCGCCTGGCCGTGGGCACCGAGGGGATCTCCACGGTGTTGCTCGGATACTCGAGCCTCGAGCATCTCGAGTACGCCGCCGCCTGCGTGGCGAAAGGTCCGCTCCCGGGACCGGCGCTGGACCGTCTCTCCGCCCTCTGGAGGCAGCTCCCCAGCGTCGGTGCGGTGTCGTAAGCCCGGGGTTGGCCGCGCGGGTCACCTTCGGCGTGGAGAAGGGGGCGATCCTGACCCTGCTGGGGCCGAGCGAGTGCGGCAAGACGACGCGGCGGGCAACCTCCGCGTAACACGCACCCACATCTTGTCCACATTTTCACAGTTATCCACAGGCGTCAGAATTGCACGGCGTGACGCGGTCTCGCGGTCGTGGTCGCCAAAAGCGACGGTCTATTCATCCACCGCGAGGACCGGCGCAAGAATTCTCCCATTCGACGGGCTCGCGCGCGCCTGGAGGCGCGCGCACACGCATTTGATGCGGGCAAACGAAGCAGCTGGGCGATACCTTCCGGCACGCGCTCACGGTCGCCAAGATGCGGGCGATGCCGACGAGCCGAACGACCCACGAGTGCGAGATCGTGAACGGCCAGGGCATGAGGGTGCTCTCTCGGACGCTCGCGCGCCCGAGCGCCGCCCGCCGCAGGTGGTGCCCGAGACTCCCTAGGTTGTTCGTTGCCCTCCAGCCCTGCCATCGTCTCCTCCTCCGCGGTCACCGCCGGAGCCGGCGAGCGACGCGCTTGATCTCCAGCCAGGCCTGGCCCAGGTACACCAGCGCGACCATCAGAGCGGCATTGGCCAGCCAGTAGAGCCCCCAGTGGTTGAAGCGCAGACCCAGGTACTGATTGATCAGGGTCAGCACGATGAGTTGATGGACGAAGTAGAGCATCAGCGCGGTCTGGCCGAGGACCACCAGCCACGCGAGCGGGCGCTTCTTCACCTCCATTAGCCAGTACGTCGCCGCCAGCAGGCCGCCCAGCATGCCCAGCACCCAGAGGGTGGTGGCGCCCCGGGGGATCCAGTGACGGTTGAGGAGGAAATCGCGCCTGAACGAGACGCGCGGGCTCGTCTGCATCCACCAGTCGTAGGCGAAGAAGGCGGCGACGCAGGCGAGGCCCACCAGGCCGACGATCCAGAAATACCGCCGCTCCTCCCGCTCGCCGCGCCCGCGCGCCTCGAGCCACCGCCAGCCGGCGACGAGGCCGATCAGCGCCATGCTGATCCACGGCCACGGCGCGAAGTCGAGGAACCAGATCTTGGCGACCAGCGGATGGTGGGTGAGCCACGCGCTCAGGTCGGCGTACGCCCAGACGAACGAGAGATAGAACAGCGCGGCCACCGCCAGCAGCCCGTAGCGTGCCGCCGGGAAGCGTCCGAGCCAGAGGGCCGGCGCCAGCACGATGATGCTGAGGCCGATCGTCTGTAACACGCCGCCGCTCCAGATCGGGTCTTCCGGGAAGACCAGGAGATTCAGGAGAAGGCCGTTCAGGATGATCACCAGACCCCGTCCGACGTACTTGCCGAGGACCGGCCAGGGGGCGGAGCGCTCGGCCGCTGTCAGGTGGCCGAAGGAGATGGGCAGGCAGAAGCCGACCAGGAACAGGAAGATCGCCGCCGGCAGCGTCACCGATCCGTAGACCAGGTAATAGCGCCCCCAGCCCATGGAGACGTCCATCCACCAGCGCGACGTGTGGTTGATCACCATCAGGATCAGCGCGACGCCACGCAGCGCATCCACGAAGAGCATCCGGCTGCGCGTCGCCACGGCGGGCGCCTGGGGCTCGGCAACGGTCAGCAGTCCGGCCACGTCGGTGGTCTCCTCCCGGCGGAGTCGCCGGGCCCAACTTGTACTCCGGGCGCCGGCCAAAGGAAAGAGGCGCTAGGCCGGCGGGCGACCGCTCGCCGGATACGTGAGGGTCGTGCCCTCCACCTGCGCCCAGGCCGTGAGCGCGTGGGGCGCGGCCGGCCCGGCGCTCACGATGTGCTCGACGGGAAGGCCGCGCACCGTCAGCGCGTCCGCGACGAGGGAGCGGTGGCAGCGCCAGGGCACCGTCTCCGCGCACATGATGGCGGTGGACCGGCGACGGCTCAGGGCGACGAGCGCTTCCAGGTTCTTCGCGAACTCGGGCGTCTGCATGTAGTCGGCGTAGCCCCTAAAGCCCTGGTTCCGCCACCCCCCGTTGACCGAATCGGGACGCGGGCGGCGCAGCCCGCCCAGCCCCGGCATGTGCGCGTACGCGATGCCGGCGGCGCCGAGACTCTCGGGAAGCGTCTCCCGGTTGAACTGCGGATTGCGCCGGGAGCGCGGGATGGTGCGGACGTCCACCAGCTGCGTCACGCCGTGGGCGCGCAGCAGCTCGACGAGCTCGTCGAGCGACCGCGTGCCGTGCCCGATCGTCCAGATCACCGGCTGGCGCCGGGCTTCGTCAGATCCCCAGTTCAGCGGACGTGAAAGATCGGGCGAATGGATCGCGGAACCGCACACCTTCGAGGGTCCGCCCGTCCGCGAAGTCCTCGCTGAGCACCACAGAGACCTGGTTGAGACGAGCCGTCGCCCAGATCTGGGCATCCCAGTAGTCCAGGCGGTGGTCCCGGGCTCCACGCGTGGCCTCGAGGACGACGAGCGGCGTCACCGGGAACACCCGCCACGCGCGCAGCAGCGCGGCCGCCTGCGAGGCGGCATCGGCCGAGCTCAGCGCTGGACGCAGCTTCCGGGTGACGGCACGGTACCACTCGCCCAGCACCTGCGCGGAGAGGACGCCCCGACCGGTCGCGACCAGAGGCCCCAGCGTCTCCAGCGCCCGGGCCTGCTTCCGTGGCTCGCGGCCGTCGTAGGCGTACACCAGCACGTTGGTGTCGATGAGGACCTCAGCGATCATGGAGCTGGCTCCGCGTCCAGCGCCGCCTCGTGACCCGGCTGGCCGGCTTCCGCCGCCGGGCGACGTACCGCACGACCGCCTGCCACGCCGTCGGGTCCGGGGCCGGGCCAGGGCCCGCGGCGAGCCGGTCGAGGCTTCGACGGATCAGTTCGGCCTCGGTGACGCCGTCCTGACGGGCCCGCTCCTTGAGCACGCGGTCATGGTGAGCCACGATGTAAACTTGCTTGCGGATCATTCGGGCCATTGCGCATACATCGTAACATACATCGCTCGAGCCCCATGGACCGCTCGCCGAAGGGCACTCCCTCCAGTTCAGGAAGCCTTGACACGCCCCGGCGCCTATGGTGTTCTCCCGGCACCACCGGAGGTTCCGCGTGAAGGTCACGCACATCGAGACGTTCGCCGTCGACACCGGCTTCAAGCCGCCGCGCCCCTGGCTCTTCTGCGCGATCCGCACCGACGAGGGCGTTCCAGAACCTGAACCTGTGCGCCGCCGTCTCGAACGTGCAGATCATGGAGAGCGATCCCGACGCGGTCCCCCTCCGCGACGAGCTCTTCACGGCGCTGCCGGAGATCAAGGACGGCCACATGAAGATCCCCACCGCTCCGGGCTGGGGGACGGAGCTGAACGAGAAGGCCGCGCGCACGTACGCCTGGACGGGGTGAGAACCGGGACCTTGCTTGACAGGTCTCGGGCGCGTGTGGTCTGCTCCCGGCACCGTCCGAGCGGGGCCCGAAGCCGCCCCGAGGGAGGCTCATGCGGGGATCCGCCTTCGCCCTGAAGCGCAAGCAGTGGGAGCCGCTGGCGTTCGCCTCGCCGTCGCTGTTTCTGATCGCGCTGGTCATCGTCTTCCCCCTGCTGTACGCCTTCTATCTCTCGCTGCAGAACTTCGACCTCTCGGTCGGCCCCGACTACGAGTTCGTCGGCCTCCGGAACTACACGGAGGCCCTGTTCCGCGACGCGCGGTTCTGGGGTTCGGTCTGGAACACCGCGGTCATCATCGCCCCATCGCTCGCGCTCGAGCTGCTCTTCGGGCTCGGAATCGCGCTCCTCCTCAACCGTCCTATCCGCGCCCGCCCGATCCTCACCGCGCTCCTGGCCATCCCCCCGATGGTCTCGCCGGTCATGGCGGCCATGGCCTGGCGGATGATGTTCGGCGTGAAATACGGCGCCATCAACAACCTTGGACGGCAGGCCGGCATCATCGACGTCTACTTCGACTGGTTCTCCTCGCCGTTCATCGCCACGGTGGCGGTGGTGCTGGTCGAGATCTGGCACAACACGCCGTTCATGATGCTCGTCCTGCTCGCCGGCTTACAGTCGATCCCCCAGGAGCTCTACGACGCCGGCAAGGCGGACGGGGCCACGCCCTGGCAGAGCTTCTGGTTCATCACGCTGCCGCTGCTCAAGTTCACCATGGCCGTGGCGGTGATGATCCGGATGATCGACCTGACCAAGCTCTTCGGCCTGATCTTCATCCTCACCTACGGGGGGCCGGGCGGGTCCACCGAGACGCTGGCCTTCAACACCTACCTGGTGGGCTTCAACGACTTTCGGATGAGCTACGCCTCGGCGCTGTCGTACCTGATCGTCCTGGGGGTGCTCATCCTGACCCTGATCTTCCTCAGAGTCCAGCGCCACCGCGAGGCGAGGGCGGCATGAGACATCCTGTGTCAATCCAAGAGTCCCGCGCCCTTCCTCGAGCGCCGGCGTCGCCGGCGCAACCTGGGCTGGGGGAGGCCTGGGAGGGGGCCGTCGCGCCCGGGGGGCGCGCCTGTGAAGTCGCCCCCTCCGACCTATGAGCACCGTCGCTGCCACGACCTCGGCAGTCTCCGCGCAGCGGGTAAACCGCTATCGCGTCCAACGCTGGGCGGCGAGTGGGCTGACGTACCTCGGCCTGGCCCTGGCCCTCGTCTTCTTCCTCGGTCCCTTCTTCTGGATCGTGACCACCTCGCTCAAGGGCAACGAGGACTTCTTCGCCTACCCGCCGGTGTGGATTCCCGCCGAGCCGTCACTGGCCCACTACCAGCGGCTCTTCACCCACTCGAGCGGCGCGCGCTACTTCACCAACAGCCTCCTGATCTCCTCGCTCAGCATGTTCGCCGCGCTGGTGGTCAGCCTGCCGACGGCCTACAGCATCGCCCGCTGGCGGTTCGGCGGCGACTTCCTCAGCGTGGTCCTGCTGGTGCTGCGCATGCTGCCGGCCATCGCCCTCATCATCCCCGTGTACCTCATGTACAAGGTGCTCGGGCTCACCAACAGCTACCTGGGCCTGGTCACCGTCTACACGGTCGTCTACATTCCCTTCGCGGTGTGGCTGATGGTGGGGTTCCTGCGCGATTTCCCCATCGAGATCGAGGAGGCGGCGCTGATCGACGGCTGCTCGCGCCTGCGCGCCCTGCTCACAGTCGTCGTCCCCATCGTCGCGCCCGGGCTGGCGGTGGTGGCCCTCTTCGCCTTCATCGCGACCTGGAACGAGTTCCTGTTCGCAGTGGTGCTGACCGGGATCGAGACCAAGACCATGATGGTGCTGGTGACGACGTTCACCAGCGGGGGCACCGACACGTTCTACGGCGAGGCGTCGGCCTCGGTGGTGCTGGGCGTCCTGCCGGCGTTCGCGGTGGCCTTCCTGCTGCAGCGATATCTGGTCAAAGGGCTGGCGCTCGGCGGGACGAAGGGCTAGCGGTCGGAGAAGAAAGGGGGCTCACATGAGACGATTCTTGCCCATGGCGTTGGTGGCCAGCGCGCTGGTCGGCCTTATCGCGCTCGGGGTGCTCCCGGTGCGCGACGTGGGGGCGGCGCGACCCTACGAAGGGACCACCATCCGGGCGGTGGTGAACGCCGAGTACGTGAAGTACTCGCTCTCGCTCGTCGAGAAGGACCTCTACGACAAGCTCGGGATCAAGATCGAGACCGAGGTGATCCCGCTCGACGCCTTCGTGGCCAAGACCCTGCTGGAGTTCAACAGCGGCCAGAGCCCCTGGGACCTCATCATGTTCGGCCCCTCGAACATGCCGGACTACGGGCGCCACTTCGAGCCGCTGGAGCCCTGGATCCAGAAGCTCAAGCTCGAGTTCGTCATGGACGATATCCCGGACGTGTACAAGAAGCTGATGCTCCGGCACAACGGGAAGATCGTCAGCATGCCGTACGACGGCGACATCCACATGCTCTTCTATAACAAGGTCGCCTTCGAGCGGCCCCAGAACAGGTCGAAGTTCAAGTCCAAGTATGGCTACGAGCTGCGGCCGCCCAAGACTTGGCGGCAGTGGGACGATGCCGCGGAGTTCTTCCACGGCTGGGGGTGGGACGGCAGCGACAGCAAGCTCTTCGGCGCCGGCGCCTCCTACAAGCCGAGCGGCAGCGGGTACTCCTATCACTGGTGGCGCGCCCGGTTCTTCTCGTACGGGGGCATGTACTTCGACGCCAGCATGAAGCCGCTCATCAACGGCCCCGCCGCCGTCCGGGCGCTGGAGGAGATGGTGCGGACGATGCCGTACTATCCCCCCGGCGTGCTCCTCTTCGAATCGGAAGAGCCCAAGACGATGCTCATCAAGGGCGAGGTGCCGATGCTCTACTCGTGGACGAGCACCGGCAAGCGCGTCGGCAACCCCGCCGAGTCGGTGATCATCGGGAAGGCCGGCTTCGGGATCGTGCCCGGCGCCGAGATCGACGGCAAGATCATCCACCGGCCGCCCCTCACCCCCGGCCGGGCCATGGCGGTTTCCGTCTACTCCCAGAAGAAGGAAGCCACCATGAAGGTCCTGGAGTTCATCTCGCACCCGGACCAGAGCCTCAAGATCGTGATGGACCCCAAGACGATCATGGATCCCTGGCGGATCTCCCACCTCCGCTCCGAGAAGTTCCGGAAGGCCTTCCCGGGCGCCGACGAGTACCTGGATGCCATCGAGAAGAGCTTCCCCCACGTGGTGCCCGACCCGGTGATCCCCGGCGCCAACGAGTACCAGCGCAAGCTCTCGTTCGAGATCACCGAGGCGCTGGCCAAGCGCAAGTCGCCCAAGGAGGCTCTCGACACCGCCGCGCGCGAGTGGGACAAGATCACCGAGCGCCGCGGTCTGGAGAAGCAGAAGGCGCTCTGGGGCGAGAAGCTGCACGAGATGAAGCTGGTCGGGATCGAGTACCGGCCCGACTGGGCGGCAAAGGCCAAGTAGCTCGGCGTCGCGGGCCCCTTGGTTCTTCGTGGCGTCGGTCACCGTGACCGGCGCCTCCGCCGCCGGCGGCACCGAGCGCGCGGAATGCGTCACGTCGGCTCCGCCCGGCACGGGCGCGACGTCGGTGTTGTTCGCTTCCTGAAGGCGGGGCGACCGCGCGCTCCCGTTCGTCGGGGAGAGTGGTCGGCCGTAAGCTCCTAGTGCCGTTCCAACTTGTTGATACTAAATCTGTCCACGAACGACGTACACGGTGCCTTCCTAGGCGCGAATAGTTGGAACGGCACTAGCCGGGGGAAAGGGCCCCGATCTGTGCTGTCGCGCCTCACCGCACCGTGAGCGTGAGGTTACCGCCGAGGAGACTGAAGCTCGCGGCCCCCGTCTGTAAATAAACCTGGACGTCCACCGTCCCCGCCGAGAGCCCCGGGAGATTGGGCGCGATCGCCGTGGCGCTG
>DASYUQ010000166.1 GCA_036001065.1 Candidatus Methylomirabilota bacterium | reverse complement strand
ACCCCACGGGGATATTCCCAAGCTGGACGTCGCCGGTTCGAATCCGGTCGGCCGCTCCAACTTCCCCGCGGGGTTCTGGGCGATCCAGAACCCCGCGCGTGTCTCGGGTGAGGGACTCCTCTTCCGTCAGTCGTCGTCCCTTTCGTCGTCCCCTTCGGCTGGCGGCGCGTCGACGAAGGTCAGCTCCAGACGGACGGTCGGCACGCCCAGCGAGTACTCGTGCAGGGCGATGGCGACGGGGCCCTTGTCGCCGAGGTAGAGCGGCGTTTTCGTCGGGTCACTCGGCATCACGAACGGCAGCCTGAAGGTGCCGCTGAACGTGCCGCCCCTGCGAAGGCCGTCCAGCGGGCCGCCGCGGGTGCCCCGCGCGCTCCAGCGGCCGCTAATAGTCCCCAGCGGGACCCCGCCGAGCACCGCGGCAGAGAGGTCGATCGTGCCGCGCAGCGATCCCTCCGCGATCACGAGCTCAGGCCCGTCCACGGGATTGTCGCCCTGAACGATGACGGTGAACTTTCCGCCGACAGGACCCTGACCCGTCGCCAGGCTGATGTTGTCGTTGGCCAGAGCCGTGACTCCGCAGGCCGGCACGTTCAGCGCGGCGGCCAGCCAGTTCGGGCAGAGCGAGGTCCCGGCGCTGACCCAGCCCATCAGGGCGGCAGTCGCCGTCCGGGAGACGACGGTGCGCCCCTGCTTCAGCTTCATCGTTTCCGTGGCCTCATACAGTACGGCGTTCTGCGCTGCCGCGAGGCCCGGGTAAAACGCCGGCGACACCAGCGCCAGTGCCAACGACCAGACAACTGTCCGCTTGCTCAATGGGGTCATCTCCTCACCGCTCGACGGGGCTCGCCCGGCGAGTGCCTCGTCACCGGAGGCTTCCTTTCGAGATCGGATTCACCACCGCCGTCGCGCCGGGAAGTTTCACCTGGAGCAGCCCGAGGCTCTTGGATTTGGAGCCGTCAGCCGGCCCGGGGCCGTTCGCTGACGCGGAAACGGAAGGCACGCGGGACCCGGAGACCGCCGCGCCCGGGGTGTTGCTGGCGTGGCGCACCTCGGCCATAACGGCGGCCGCGCTCGTTTCGGGGACGGGCTTCACGTTCGCCTTCAGCCCATTGATGACTTTCCGTGTCACCTCGGGTGAGAGCTTCTGAGGCAACGGGAGTGCCGCCGCTCCGGTGATGCGAACTCTCTCGACCGCGCGGAGGCTCAAAGCCGCGCCGATTGGCTGGCGCGTCAGACCGTCGAGCCGTCGCAGATCGATCACGCCCTTGAGGATGGTGATCGTGGTCGTATAGTTCGCCGCGCTTTCGTCGGCCTCCGGGGTCTCCGGCGACACCTCGGCGATCACCACGGTGCCGCGGATGGTCGCGATGGCGTTGGGCGTGCGGATATCGATGGTTTCGCCGGGCTTCACGCGCTCCTTGACGACGGCCACAATGATCTTGCCGACGCCCACGTGAAGCGTGGAGACCCCGGGAGCCTCGGTGATCGTCAGCACGGAACGCTCGCGTACGGTGACGAGCGCCTTCCCGCCGAACAGGATGCGCGCGAGCGAGTGCTCGCCGGTGGTGATGCGGTCCGCGATGTACACCTCGTCCCTGAACTTGAGGGGCGCGCCCTCCGGGAGGACGGCGCGGGTGAGCGTCGCGCGTCCATCGAGGCGCGTGACGAGCCCCACCGGCGTCATCTCGGCCGATGCCGCTGCTGCCGCCAGCGCGATGGAAACGAGGGCGAGGAATGCACCCAGCATTCGTCTCGTGGACCGCATCGCTGCTCCAATCCGGTTCGTCGCCGAACCATGCGCGCCAATCTCACGTCGGCGCGACGGTCAGCAGTGGAGCAAGGGCAGTGCCAGGGCATGCTTGGCAGGTCGCGCTTTTTCTTCGTGTTCTCGGATGGATAGACTCTGATTTGTTTGTCCTAGACGAGCGGCGATCCGCCAGTCTGTCACCGAAAAACCGCGGCGACTGCGAGGGTTGATCGAACCTGCCGAGTAATCGAGGGCGCAAAAGCTCAAGTGGAACACCGAATTGCCAGGCGCTGGTCACCCTCGGACCAGGGGTCTACAGAGCCCTCCAGATAATCCCTGTCCGGGCGTCGGGAGGCGGACAGCTCCATGGTGGGAGCGCGCGCCCGGCGAGCCTCGCGGTCGGCGTCAGTCGAGAAGGTTCACGATCGCGAAGCCGAAGCGTCGCAGCTCGGCGTCGACCAGCGGTCTCGAGCGCCGATCGCGGCGGCGGCGCTCGAGCGGTGAGGTGCGCTCCGACCGGCGCCGGTCGCCCGTGCGTCGCTCCTGGACCACCCGGATGCCAGGCTCGCCGGAAAATTTCTGGCTCAGGTAGTCATAGAGATCGCGGCGGTCACGTGCCACCACGACCAGATACTCGCCCTGGGGCTGCGCGGGGATCGGGCGTGTGTCCGGGGCGGCCGTGTTCAGCTGCATGATCGCCTTCACGGCCTCCGCGGCCACGCGCGGGTTGTGAGGGAAGCCGATCGGCATGTTCGTTCCACACTGCGGACAGAACTCGGCGCTGGGCCGAAGCATCGCCAGACACTTCGGGCAGCGTTTGTAGCGGCGGGATTTCCTCGACTTCATGATCCCTCCCTCATCCATAGGCTCGGGCCCCCGGCTCATGCGGCGGCGACTCGGTTGCCGCCGGCCCGCTTGGCCTCGTAGAGCCCCCGATCGGCCGTCCGCATCAGGTCCTCGCCCTCGGCGACGTCGTCCGGGAGAGAGGCCACGCCGATGCTCACGGTGAGCTGGCCGTGCGCGAAGGCGTGCTTGGCCAGGACGACCTGGATCCGCCGCGCGTAGGCCACCGCACCCGTCTTGGACGTATTCGTCAGCAGCACGGCGAACTCGTCGCCGCCGTACCGGCTGATCACCGTGGAGCGCCGCGAGTATCTGGTGAGCAGCTGCCCGGCCACCTCCAGGAGCGCCTTGTCTCCGGCCCCGTGGCCGTTGGTGTCGTTGATCTGCTTGAACTGATCGATGTCGATGAGGATCACCGACACGGGTTCCTGGGAGCGCGCGTGCCGCCTGACCTCCTCCTCGAGTCGCAGGGTGAAGTAGCGGCGGTTGTAGACGCCGGTCAGCGCGTCCTTGAACGACAGCTCCTGGAGCTGCACGTTCTGGATGGCCACGGCCGCCTGCGACGCCAGCGAGCGCACGAGCGTCTCGTAGCCCAGTTGGAAGGGGATGGCGTGGTCGTCGTCGTCGAGGGCGTTCATCAGCGCGAGCACGCCCATGACGTGCTCGGACGGGTCCCGCAGGGGAACGAGGAGCGCCGACTGCGTTCGGTAGCCGAGCCTCCTGTCCAGGGAATCGTCGAAGGCGTAGGGCGCGCTGGCGGGGATCCCGTAGGCGTCGGCAATGTTGAGCACCTCGCCGGTGAGCGCCACGTAGCCCGATAGACTCTTCGGGCTGATCGGAAGGGGCGCCGGCTGGCCCCGCCGCCGCATCTCCTCGTCGCCGAGCCGCCGCGCCACGGGCTCGTTCTCGCAGACGGCCAGGCGCAGATGCTG
Source organism: Candidatus Methylomirabilota bacterium (assembly GCA_036001065.1). NCBI lineage: Bacteria > Methylomirabilota (SeqCode) > Candidatus Methylomirabilota bacterium. The sequence goes on along the minus strand of DASYUQ010000166.1, from coordinate 5,297 downwards.
CCCGTCCTGGAGGAACAGCATTCCCGCCTCGGCCCGCGTGAACCGGCGCGCCTCCGAAAGGATGCGTCTGAGGAGCGTCGCCAGATCCCGCTCGCTGGTCAGCGCGATGCCGACCTGGATCAGCTCCTTCAGCAGTTGCGTGAGCTCGGGTAAAGGTTCCATCGCAAGCACGGTGAAAGGCAGAAGGCGTGCCAGAGCCGGAAGGTTATGAAAACAAAGCAATCCTGTCAGGTGACCGTCATCCGGTCCATGGAAAAGTTGACAACTTTCGGGCCGGGGTGGTTAATTTCTTAACAGGGATACCCATGGACAGCGTCCTCGTCATCGACGACGACCAGGCCATCCGGCTGTTGCTCACCCGGCTGCTCGCCAGGGAGCCGATCGAGGTCCAGACGGCGGAAGGAGGAGGGGCAGGCCTGCGAATGGCCGACGAGGTCGGCCCGGATGTCGTTCTGGTCGACCTCCGGCTCCCCGACCTCGACGGCCTCAGCGTGCTGGAAGCGCTGAAGGCCCGGCACGCCGACGCCGCCGTGATCATGATGACGGCGTTCGGGCAGATCGAGAACGCCGTGGAGGCGATGAGGCGGGGCGCGACGGACTTTCTGGAGAAGCCCTTCACGCATCCCGACAAGCTCCGGTTCAGCATCCGGCGCGCTCTGGAGGGGGTGAAGGCCCGTCGCGAGCTGAGCCGTCTGCATCAGGTCCAGGCCGGCAGGAACACTGCCGATCAGCTCATCGGCGAATCCGAAGCCACGCGGCGCCTGCGCGAGCTCGTGCGCCAGGTCGCGCGGAGCGAGGCGAGCACGATTCTGATCCAGGGCGAGAGCGGAACCGGCAAAGAGCTGGTCGCCAAGGCGCTGCACTACGAGAGCGCCCGGCGCGAGTTCCCCTTCCTGGGGGTCAACTGCGGGGCGATCACCGAGACGCTCTTCGAGAGCGAGCTGTTCGGTCACGAGAAGGGCGCCTTCACGGACGCGCGCGCCATGCGCAAGGGCCTGATGGAGCTGGCGGATCGGGGCACCCTCTTTCTCGACGAGGTCGGCGAGATGGCGCTCGGCAGCCAGGTCAAGCTGCTGCGCTGCCTCCAGGAGCGGGTCGTTCGGCGGGTGGGCGGGACGCGCGACATCAAGGTCGATGTCAAGGTGGTCGCGGCCACCAACCGCCCCCTCGAGGCGCTCGCTCGCGACGGCCGGTTCCGCGAGGATCTCTTCTACCGCCTCAACGTGATTCCGATCACGGTTCAGCCGCTCAGAGAGCGGCGGGAGGACATCCTGCCCCTGGCCCGCCACTTCCTCGCCGAGTCAGGCCGGCCGCTGGACAAGACGAACAGGGAGTTCTCCCACGACACCGAGGGGCTCATGCTGGGTTATTCCTGGCCCGGCAACGTCCGCGAGCTGCGGAACTTCGTCGAGCGACTGGTGATCCTGGGCACCTCCGGGCCCGCCGACCCGAGCCGCATGCCGACGCCGTTCGGCACCGCGCCGGATCCCGCGGCGCGCTCCGGGACCGCCGGCACGCTCAAGCCCCTGGCCGAGATCGAGCTGGCCTACGTGCGTGAGGTCCTCGGGGCGGTCAACGGCAACCGGAGCGCCGCCGCCAGGATTCTTGGCATCACACGACAAACGTTGCGGAAAAAGCTCGGCGACATCGAGGCCAACACCAAGTAAGAAGTCACTAGGAGTTCGTCCCACCCCGGCTAGAAATCACCCACAGGGCGTCTCAACCCTGGCGTCTCCCCAGGCCAGAAAACATATTGTTTCCAGATGGTTATCAGCGAGGAGCAGGCTTGGTATTCGCTTTGCTGAGTGACTGCCTGAGTCGTAGCACAACTGCAATCAGAACGAGGGGGGACGCTGGGATGAGACGGATCGCGAGAAAGACTGAAGTTGACGAGGTCGACCGGAGACGGGCGCTCGTTGCCGAGCACCTGCCCGCGATCGAGCCTGGACTCGCGGTCCTCGAGTCGGGCCTGAGGCTTGGCCGGACGATCATCGATCTGGTCGCTACGGACGCGAAGCAGACGCTGGTCTTGATCGCGCTGGGCGGGGTCGCCGACCACAAGCTGCTCCTCTCGACCCTGGACGCCTATGTCTGGTGCCTCCAGTACCCCGACAACCTGCGGCGGCTCTATCCGTCGGCGGGAATCGCCGAGGGGCGCCCGCCGAGGATCGTGTTCGTCGCCGAACGCGTGCCCGACGATTTCGTCGCCTGGCTGGATGAGCTCACGCTGATCCACGCGGAGTGCGTCGAGTTCGGCCAACTCCGGTCCAGCGGGGGCGACGTCATGCCCTTCCCCGTGACCAATACCGCCGCCGCGCCGACGCGCAGCGAGGTGGCCAGGGCCGCCGCCCTGGCGGACGCCGAGGAAGCAACCGCGGCGACCGACCTCGTCGCGACGAATGCGGGCGCCCTGATGAACGACCTCGTCGCGGCCGCCGTGGCGGCCGAGCCCGAGGAATCCGCTGAGGAGCCGGCCGCCGAGGTGGAAGCCGGCGCCGCGCCGGCGGCGGCCGGGCAGTGGGAAACGTTCCTCTCGAACCTCGGGGTCCGCGAGGCCGAGGCCCCGGTCGCGGCCGCCGTCAGCAATGCGCCGGCGGTCAACACCGTGGCCTCGAACGGCCCTGCCGCGCCCGCAGCCGCCCCGGGCGCGAACGGTAACGGCAACCGCCACTTCTTCGCGCGGGCCGCCCGGGCGGACGCCAAGACTGCGCCGGCGGCCGCCTCCGTCGCCGCGCCCGCGGTCGAGGCGGCACCGAAGGCCGCGCCCAAGGCCGCCGTCAAGGCGGTGTCAGCTGAGCCCAACGCGATCAGTCCCGCGGCGCCCGTCGCCCCGAAGCCGGCGGCGCCCGTCGCCGAGCCGGACCCCAACGTGATCAAGCACCCGGTGCTCGATTCGCTGCGGTTCCCCAGGAACGGCGTGTCGCGGCAGTGGCAAGAGTTCCTGAACCAGCTGGCGGGCAAGACATGAGCGACCCACAGCTCCGCGTGCTCGCGGTTGACGACGTCGCGGCGATCCTCCGTTTCCTGGTCTCTGCGCTGACGGCGCAGGGCTGCGTGGCCTCCTCCGCCTCCACGGCCGAGCAGGCGCTCGAGCTGATCTCGCAGCAGTCGTACGATCTCGTCGTCTCCGACATCAACATGCCCGGGCTGAGCGGTCTCGACCTCCTGCGCGCGGTCAAGAGCAAGCAGCCGGAGACGCCGGTTGTCCTCATCACCGGCGCGCCGTCGGTCGACTCCGCCGTCTTCGGCCTTCGTCACGGGGCCTACGACTACCTCGCCAAGCCGTTCTCGGCCAAAGAGGTGGGCGCCCTGATCGACCGGCTGCGCGAGGATCGCCGGCCGGGTCAGGGTCGCGTCGGTTTCCCCGCGGGGTTGGCCGAGGATCTGGCCCGCAAGCAGTTCGGAGTCGAGGTGCTCTTCCGCATCGGAGACCTCGCGTTGCAGGGGCTGGCGCCGGCCGAGTTCCTGGACATCGTGCTGCGCGACACGATGCGCGGCCTGGGGGGCGACGCCGCCCTCGTGCTGCTGCGCAATGAGAGCGGGGAGTTCAGCTCCAGTCACCAGGGCGATCCCGCGCTCGTCAAGCATCTGCTGGCGCGCCTGCAGGCCTGCTTCCAGCAGCTCCTGGCCACGGACGGGCGGCGGACGCTGACGCTGAGCGAGCCCAATGACCCGCGCATGGCGCTGGCGGCGCTGGTCCCCGGCGTGGACGGGACCATGGGCGTGCTCTGCCTGGGACGCAACGGCCGGGCCGGCGCGTTCCTGCCCGACGAAAAGGAGCTCCTGCTCGCCTACGCGCAGAACAGTGCGCTGGCTCTCCAGAAGCTGGCCCTCCGCGAGACGGCGGAGAGCAACCTGGTGAACACCATCGCCGCCTTCGTCAACGCCATCGAGTCCAAGGACGACTACCTGAAGGGTCACTCGGCGCGCGTATCGCTCTACGCGGAGGAGATCGCGACCGTGATGGGCATGCCGCACGACGAGGTGCTGGTGGTCTGCCGCGGCGGCATCCTCCACGACCTGGGCAAGCTGGCCATCCTGGATCCCATCCTCAGCAAGCCGGGACGGCTGACGCCGGAAGAGTACGAGCTGGTCAAGGCCCACACCGAGGTCGGCGACAAGATCCTGAAGCCGCTCGGGTTCCTGCGCCGGGAGGCCAAGGCGGTCAGGCACCACCACGAGCGGTACGACGGTAAGGGTTATCCGGACAAGCTGGCGGGAGACGACATCCCGCTCATCGCCCGCGTCGTCGCCGTGGCGGACGCGTTCGATGCGATGACCTCCGACCGCGCCTATCGCAAGGCGCTTCCCGTCGAGGCGGCGATCGCGCAGATCGAGCAGGGCGCGGGCACCCAGTTCGATCCCGTGGTGGCCCGGGCCTTTCTCACGGTCCCCCGCGCCCGTCTGCTCGAGATCAGTGGCTACTGGGCGGCCGCCCTCGAGACCGCGGCCACCGGCGGATAGGAGCGCACACCATGGCGCTGTCTGCGAGAGCGAGCGTGCTGGTCCCCGTGGTCGGCGGCGTCGAGTGGGGACTCGATCGCATGGTCACCGTCGGCTACGGCGTCGTCTACGACTCTATCTTCGAGCGGTTCGAGCCGTACCGGGCGCTCCAGCAGGAGGTGCTGGGATTGGTCGAGACGCTGGTGCCCGACGGCCTACCGCGACGCAGCTTCCGGATCCTGGAGCTCGCGTGCGGGCCGGGCAACTTCAGCTGCCTCCTCTCGGCGGCGGGCTTCTCGGTCGTGGGCATGGACCCCTACGGCACGCTCATCGAGCTCGCCCGGGAGAAGCGGCGCGCGCACCGGCTGGGGAGCCTGGCCTTCTGGCACGCCGACCTCGCCGAGGGCAAGACCAACAGGGAGGACGTGTTCGACGCGATCGTCGACATCCATTCTCTTTACGCGCATCCGGCCCCGCACCGGAAGCTCGGCGAAGCGTTTCGCGTCCTGAAGCCCGGGGGACACGCCATCTTCGTGAATCACACCCGGCGCGTCGGTCTCTGGTCGACGTTCGAAGAGACGCGGCGCCGCGAGGGATGGGCGGCGGCCCTGGGATGTCTGCGCTGGGTGGTGCCCAACGCCGTCTTCGAGGCGGCCCGCAAGCCGGTGGGCCCCCACTACTGGAGCGAGGAGGAGTTCGCCAGCGCGCTGCGCGAAGCCGGCTTCACGGTGCTGGAAATGCGACGGACCTTCCTGCACGGCGCCAGCCTCCTGGCCTTGGTGCGGAAGGACGGGGTCTGAGATGTCCAACGGACGGATGAACGACGCGGTCGCCAGCGAGATGCCGCGGTTGTG
>DASYUQ010000165.1 GCA_036001065.1 Candidatus Methylomirabilota bacterium | reverse complement strand
CATCTCACGTTCCTGGTGGGCGTGGCGATCACCGTGGCCCTCGTGGCCACCGCCATGCTGAGCCTCCTCTGGACGCCCGCCGACCCGCTGGCGATGTCGATCACGGGACGGCTGCAGGGTCCCTCGGGCGCCCATCCCTTCGGCACGGACCAGTACGGGCGCGACATCCTGTCGCGCGTGATGGTGGGCGCGGTGACGTCGATCGCCGTCGGCGTCATCGCCGTCGGCATCGGTGCGGTGGTGGGCCTGCTGATCGGCATGCTCAGCGGCTACGTGGGCGGCTGGCCGGACGAGATCCTGATGCGGCTCGTCGACGCGGTGCAGGGGTTTCCCGCCATCCTGGCGGCGCTCCTCTTCGCGGCCGTCTTCAGCCCGGGGATCGTGATCAGCATGGTGGCGATCGGCATCGCCTTCGTCCCCGCCTTCGCGCGGCTCACGCGCGGCAGCTTCCTCGAGCTGCGCGGGCGCGAGTTCGTCCTGGCCGTGCGGGCGCTCGGCGCGGCCGACCGGCGCCTGGTCGCCCGCCACATCCTGCCCAACACGCTGCCGCCCCTCATCGTGCAGGCCACGACGAGCTTTCCCGTGGCCATCCTGGCCGAGGCGGGCCTGGCCTACCTCGGTCTGGGCACGCAGCCCCCCCATCCCTCCTGGGGCCTCATGCTCAAGGAGGCGCAGAACTTCCTGTCGCTGAACCCCTCGTTCGCGCTCTTCCCCGGCGGCGCCATTGCGCTCACCGTGCTCGGCCTGAACATGTTGGGCGACGGGCTCAGAGATCTCCTGGACCCCAGGGCGGCATGAGCGACCAGCACGCCCCACCGTTCGTCTGTTCGTCCCCGCGACGTTGGGATGGAATTTGGAGTTCGGGGGTGGCCGTCTGGAGCTTGTTCGGAGTACAATTGTACAGGTCTGAAACAACATGGATCTGGTCGTGGACACCTCCGCGGTCCTGGCTGTGCTGCTTGAGGAGCCGGAGCGGGAGGCGCTGATCCAGCTGACGACCGGCGCAACGTTGTGCGTGCCGCCATCCGTTCCGTGGGAGGTGGGAAACGCGCTTTCGGCTCTGGTGCGCCGACGGCGGCTTACCAGAGCGCATGCGCGTCGGGTGGTGCGGTCCTTCGAGGCGATTCCGCTGGAAACTGTGGGGATCGACTTGGAACGGGCGGTTGATCTAGCCAGTGCTCATGGCCTGTATGCCTATGATGGCTACCTGCTCGAAGCCGCCCGCACCCGGCGGGCGCCACTCTTGACACTGGATCGGGCGCTGCGCCGGGCAGCGGCGCGCGTCGGGCTCAGTATTGTGGAGGTCCCATCATGAAGGTGTTCACCTACTCGCGTGCACGTCAGGAGCTGGCATCGATTCTCGATCGTGCGTCGCGTGAGGGCGAAGTCCGAATCCGACGTCGGGATGGGCGCCTTTTCACTGTGCAGCCCCTCCGGGCGGGTCGATCGCCACTGAATGTGCCTGGCGTTCGGGCTGCCGTGACCACTGACGAACTCGTCCGGGTCATCCGCCAGGGGCGCCGTGGACGGGCCGGCGCCGCGGCGCCGCTCAATACGCGTCTGCAGCCGACGGCGGCCGCCCAGCGTCGTTCGGTAAAACGTCGGGGGCGGGGCCGCCGCGGCTGAGGCGCCGACCGTAAGGGTCGGCGCTGGAAGGAGCGGTAGGGTGGAGCGCAGCCGTGATTGGTTGGACCAGGCGGAAGGCGATCTCCGGCATGCCCGGAGCGACCTGGACGGTGGCTACTACGAATGGGCGTGCTTTTCCGCCCAGCAGGCTGCCGAGGAGGCTGTCAAGGCGGTCTTCCAGGCGATTGGTGCCGAGGCGTGGGGCCACGCGGTGGCCGACCTGCTCACGGAGCTGAGCCAGCGCCACGCCGTTCCCGACTCCCTCGTGGAAAGCGGGCTCGAGCTCGACAAGGCCTACATTCCCACCCGATACCCGAACGCGCATCCGTCGGGTTCACCGCGGACGCGCTACACGAAGGGCGAGGCGACCCGGCTGATCGGCCATGCCGATGAGATCATCAGGTTCTGTGCGGATCTTCTATCCCGCCTTCGATAGGGCGGGGCTGGTGCGGACGCTCCAGGCGCGGCTCGACCGCCTCGGAGCGGCGCTTCCCCTCGTCAGGGTCGTCCTGTTCGGCTCCTGCGCGCGGGGTACCCACACGGTCGCCAGCGACGTCGACCTGCTCGTCGTCTATCGCGGGGCCCCGCGACCGGACGCCTACGCGGACGTGAAGCGCGCGCTCGGCGTGCCGCGGCTCGAGCCGCACCTCTACACCGAGGTGGAGTACGAGGCGGCGCGGGCAACCGTCGATCGCATGACGCGTGACGGCGTCACGCTCTTCGAGCAGCCCTCCCGCCCGGCGGCCTCGCCTCCGTGAGAGCGGGCTCGCGCTGGGCCTGCCGTTGCGCCGGACCCGCGCCGAACGGCCACCCTCGAGACGCCTTGACGCCGCGGCCCGCTCCACCTATTCTGGTCTGAGCCTGGTCTTAAGCGGGGGGACGGCATGACGACGGTAGGAGTGTACGAGGCCAAGACGCAGCTTCCGCGGTTGATCGACGAGGTGGCCAAGGGCGCCCGGGTCACGATCACGAAACACGGCGTCCCGGTCGCCATGCTGGTTCCGGCCGCTGGCGTGCGGCGTGTGGCGCTGGACGATGTCATCAACGCGCTCCAGGCGTTTCGGAAAGGCCGGCGTCTCGGCGGGCGCTCCCTTCGCGCCCTCATCGCCCAGGGGCGGAGGTGACCCGGCTCGTTCTGGACTGCTCCGTGGCCATGGCGTGGTGCTTCGAGAGCGAAGCCGATCGGTACGCGGATGCTGTCCTGGAGGCTCTGGCGGACGGGGCGGCGGTGGTCCCCGCGCTGTGGCCACTCGAAGTGGCGAACGTGCTGGTGATGGCCGAACGTCGCCGGCGCCTCAGCCGCGCCGCCGCCATGCGATTTCTCGAGCTGGTCGGCGAGCTACCGGTGGTGGTGGATAGCCCGATCACGATTGGGGAGATCCCCGGCCTTCTGGGGCTGGCCACGGCGCACCAGCTGTCCGCGTATGACGCCGCCTACCTCCATCTGGCGATGCGGGAACAGCTTCCCCTCGCCACCAGGGACCACGCCTTGAGAGCCGCTGCCAGGGCCACCGGGGTCAGGCAGTTCGCGCGCGCCTGAGGGGATTTCTCCGCGCGCACGGCTCAGGGCATCGATCGTTCGCGCTCTTCCCCGACGGCGCCATCGCGATCACCGTGCTCGGCCTGAATATGTTGGGCGACGGGCTCAGGGATTTGCTCGATCCCAAGGCGGTTTAGGCTTTTGGCGGCTGGAGGGGGGGCGTGTGTAAGGTTGACTTTGACGGTTTGTTGTCGTTATCGTACCCGTTGGTCTTGACGCGGCCCTGCTGGCGCTGGCCAGCCAAACTGCCACGATACGCGTCACGGAGACAGCACACGATGAAGGTATTCAGCACTTCGTTCGTCATCAGCAGCGAAGAGCGCCTCGAGGTCTCCGACGTCACCAA